>NZ_JBHSUM010000127.1:0-12390 GCF_042660605.1 Nitratireductor sp. GCM10026969 | reverse complement strand
GGCGGAGATCTGGCGCGAGCATGCCGGCGCCGTCCGGCTCGACCCCGCGGCGATCGGCGCCGACGCGCTTGCTGCGGCCAGCCAGGGGGCTGTTCTCGTCGAGGACGCGGATACGCCGCGCCTGGACGAAACGGGGTTGTTCCACCTTATCAACACGGTGCGGGAAGCCGGCACCTGTCTCCTTTTGACAACGCGCCGCTTTCCCGCCGGCTGGGGCCTTAAGCTTCCCGATCTGCTTTCCCGGCTCAAGGCGGCGGCGACGGTGGAGGTCCACGAGCCGGACGACGTGCTTCTTTCCGGCGTCATCGTGAAGCTGTTTTCGGACCGGCAGGTGGTGATCGAGCCGCATGTCGTGCAGTTCCTCGTGCGGCGCATCGAGCGCTCGCTCTCGGCCGCACAGCGCGTGGTCGAAGAGCTCGACCGTGCAGCGCTGGAGCGCAAGGCGCGCATCACGCGGGCACTCGCGGCGGATGTCATCGCGGCTTCGCAGACGGATTGGAGCAGGCCGGAGGACTGATCTCGGTTGCTCGCCGGCACGGCCGGGCGGGGTGATCTCGTCTCGGCCTGGATTTTTCGCGCAGATTGCCGAATTGCGGGGGAACTCCGGGCCGGCTCGGTGGTTCGGGACGGTGCGTTGAACCGCACCGTAACCAAATCACTCGGAGATACCCATGAAAAACGTTCTGAAGACCTCTGCAGGCGTTCTGGCACTGCTGGCAGGTAGCAGCCTGGCGATTGCGCAAGACACTGGCACCGGCGCTACCGGGAACCAGCAGATGGCGGGTGACGTCAGCTGCGCCCAGATCGTGGCGCTGGACGCAAGCGAAGCCGAACGGGTGCTTTACTTCCTGGCCGGGCACGAGGCAGGCCAGAAGGAAGCCGGCACCGGCACCACGGCTGCCACCGGCACGGACACATCCACGGACACGATGGCTGGCGCCGATACCGGCAGTGACGCCACCACGGATATGGATGAGAGCGACACCACGGCCGCGACCCGCACCAGCCCCAATATGGGCACGGACACGGATACGACGGCCAGCACGTCCGGTGCGGATACGAGCGGTGGCGCCTCCGCCGATATGGAAAGCGACACCATGGCCGCCGATGACACCGGCACCGACACCATGACCGGTACCGACACGACGACGACAGCGGGAACCACGACCGGCACCACCGGCTCCGCCGGCGGCGCCCAGCAGTTCGCGGCCGTCGGATATTTCGAAATTCCGATCGAAAGCGTGATGACTGCGTGCGAAAACGCCCCCGATTCGTCGATCTCCGATATCCTGCGTCAGCAGGGAGGCGGAACGAACCAGTAACGCGCAGTTGACGGTCGTCGCCGACAAATCGGCATCGACACAGGTCCGTGCTGTCGATGCGCGGTTCCAACGGCAACTGAACCTGTCTCGCCGGTGCATGCCGGCGGGACGTTTTTGTTGCGCTGCGGCCGATTGCACTCAGTCGTTTGCGATCACGAACCGGCGGATGTCGAGCCTGTAATCACCTCCACCGTTCCTCCAGCGGCGCTCGATCAGGTCTGCAAAACGGTGGAGCCGGGCTCGCCTGAGTTCGGTGGCCCTGCCGCGATAGATTATCTCCAGACGTGAGGGTTCCTCCCGTAGCAGGTTCATGACCTCCTCCACTTGCGCCAGGGATTGCGCTTTCAAGCGCAACTGCCTGGGAAGAAAGTCGGCATCTGCAAGGTCGATCTTTACCAGGCGGAGCTCCGCGGCGCCGAAGTCGGCGTGACTCACGTAACGTCCCATAAGGCGCACCAGGCGCGGGTTTTCCGTCGTTGTCCGGTATCCGTCCGGAAGCGTTTGCAAATCCAGATTGACGAGGATATCGGACACGTGGTGAGGGGGCGGAATGCTCGCACACGCTATGTGGTAGCGCCCGTGCTTGTCCGTGGTGGTCGTTTTTCCGTCGCCGGTCAGGATCCGCGTCCCTGACAGGCCTCTCTCTCCGGAATCGCGGACGCCGTTGCGGTTGACATCCTCAAAGACAATGCCAGAGATTTGGCCGCATTCAAGTGCTGGCTCTTCGGTGCCGAACGCCAGCAGAAGAACGACAAGCGGTGTTGCCGCAGAAGTCATGTGAAGTTCCCGTGATCTTTAAGGACATGTTCAGAGGCGACCGACCGCACTCCGTCAGCAATCGGAATGGATCGCTGACCGGGGTTGGCGCGGTCGGTCTGCGCACACGTCAGTGACGTGTGCGCTCTTGCTCTTTGTTGATCGTGCCGAGGGCCGCGACGTGCATGTCTTCGACGATCGAGGCTGCCTTGGCGAAAATGCGCTTTTCGTACGCATCGTCCCGTTCGCCGGCCACGATCTTCAGGCCTGCGGCTGCCGCCTGCAAACTCTGCGACGTGGCCGTTTGGAGTTGCGAATCGATCCGTGCAAGGCGGGCAAGCAGCTCGGTCAGAACAGCTTGCGTGACAAGAGAAGTGGCCTCCGAAACGAGGTCCTCATCACAGATGAGGTCTCCATCAGGATTTTTGTTCATGTTTTGGTCCCTTCAAAACAGCTCATGACCGCCGACGGCGGTCATTCAAGACGTTCTCAGACCGGCTGTTTCGGAGGGGGGGTGATCGGTAGCCGCTGCTGCGACCTGCTGGATTGCCGACAGGCTGAATCCGTATCCGCCGCCACTCGGCTGGCGGCAATCTGACTGTCGGGCAGAATGCCAATATTCACATGACAGTCGAGCTCTTCAGGTGCGTGATCATGACCAGCTTGCTGCGCACCGTGATGGTGATGGTCGGGCGATGCTGCGGAGTGATCGTGGTCATTCAGTTCCGAAGCCGCGCCGTGGGCGTGGTGTCCGTCGGCATCGTCGTCAAAATCGTGCAACGCGTAACCGTGCGCAATCGAACACCCTATGAAGATGACGACCGCGCTGAGGCACCGCGCCACCCCCTCAAGCCTCCGTACCCATTCGGCCGCGAACAATCCCAAAGCTATCCATCCATGAGCGACGCACCAGACATAAGGCGGTGAAGCACGAACCTGTCAATCAACCCCTGCCTGATTATGACACTGCATTGCGCGCAGAGGGAGAGCCCGATGTCGCTTCTTCGTTTCCTCCGCCATTGGGCAAGGCATTTGTGTCGGATATCAGGAGAGCGAATGGGGGAGCGGTATCTGCCCTTACTCCTCCGCGACAGCACTCCAACTTGAACGCTTCTTTCGTTCCAGACAAATTAACAACTGCCGCGTGCTGAACTTGCTTCAGGACATTTGTCTTTCCGCTGCACGCGTTCGCGCTAAAATTTCGCGATCAAGCTGGAGGATCGCCACATGCTGTTTCCCGTCATCCTCAAATCTACCATCCGCACCGGCAGCCTGCGGTTGATCGACGGTGCGGGCAGAACTCACGTGTATGGCGATGGCTCCCCGCCCCACTGTACCGTTCGGCTGCACGCTCGCCATCTTGACTACACGCTTGCCTTGAATCCGGAGCTTTCGATCGGCGAAGCCTATATGAACGGCCTGCTGACCGTCGAGGACGGAACGCTCTACGATCTCCTTGAGATTGCTGCACGAAACCTCCAAAATTTCGAGAAGATGCCGTGGTTCTCGTTGCTGTCGCGTGTAATGCGACGGCTCAAGCAGTACAATCCGATCGATCGGGCGCGCCGCAATGTCGCCCATCACTATGATCTATCGGGCCAACTCTACGATCTCTTCCTCGACAGCGACCGTCAGTATTCCTGCGCCTACTTCATTAGTGCCATCGACAGCCTGGAGACGGCACAGGAGAACAAGAAACGCCATATCGCGGCAAAGCTGCTGCTCGATCGGCCGGGCCTCAACATACTGGATATCGGCTCCGGTTGGGGAGGGCTGGGCCTGTATCTGGCCGAAGAAGCGGGCGCTGACGTTACTGGTGTCACACTGAGCGTCGAGCAGCACAAAAAATCCAAGGCGCGGGCGGCGGCAGCCGGCCTTGCCGATCGAGCCCGTTTTCAACTGCGCGACTATCGCCAGGTGGCCGGCGAATATGACCGCATCGTCTCGGTCGGCATGTTCGAGCACGTGGGCAAGAAGAACTATGACGAGTTCTTTGCCAAACTCAACGACCTGCTCAAGAAGGATGGTGTTGCGCTGCTGCATGCAATCGGGTTTTCGGATGCGCCGGGCCCGATAAACCCGTTCATCCGCAAATACATCTTTCCGGGTGCCGACCTGGCATCTTTGTCCGAAGTCTGCTCAGCCGCCGAGCGCTCGGGCCTGATCGTCACCGACGTCGAGATCCTGCGTCTTCATTACGCGGAAACTCTCCGCCACTGGCGCAGGCGCTTTATGGCCAATCGGCAGCGTATCGCGGCGCTCTACGACGAACGGTTCTGCCGCATGTGGGAGTTCTATCTCGTCTTGTGCGAGATCGGATTCCGCTTTCGCTCCATGATGGTTTTCCAGGTACAGCTTGCCAAACGATCTGACATTGTTCCGCTAACGCGTGATTACATGGTGGATTGGGAGCGAGAGCACATGCCGGCGACGCGTCGATACACGCGGGCGGCCGAGTAAAGCAGCGGAGGATGCCTCGAAGGTCCGTTGTAGCCAACACCTGCCATCCCAAGCTGATTCAGGCTCGTAGTGTCGGTTAAGGTTGGCGACGTCGATTCTGGAGAAAACCCGCTTTCAGCCGCCATCATAGCCGAGCAGGGGATAGCCTTTGGATCGTCAGCGAAACGACCGCTTGTGGCTAACTCAGCGAATGTAAATTGTGACTACCCCTTGGTCGTCCATAGTCGCTGCGACCACGCGCTCTATCTCGACCGAGCGGTGTTTGAGTTCCTGCATGATTGAATCATTGCTTACGATCGCAGTCTGCACCATCGCCCAACCGTCGTCGGTTCTGCCCAGGGCATGTTCGAGTGCTTGATACTCGTCACTTGACTCGAAGGCGCTCAGGTCCACGATATCAAGACGAACATAGGATTCAATCGTACGAATCTCGTTCGCACTCATATCATTGGCTTCAAGTGCGGCTATGATTTCTTGGACGTTCACTTCGTGATCAGCCAACTCACTTCCGTGCGCAATCGCCGGCAGGCTTCCGCTCGCGATCAGCGCGGCAAGCCACATAGCATTCGACTTCATCGCAATTCCTTGACGACAGGGACGCTATAGCAAAGTCAATGTTGCACACGGCACTCCCGTTGTCACCGCATTGCGGTGACGCGCCGCTCTGCCCGTCTCTGGCGAGCTTGCCGCCGGTGGTCACCACGAGGGGCAAAGGGGGTAGCGTCCTGCTGGTGGAATTAAGCTGCAAAGCCAGTGCGCGTACAGAATGCGAAAAACAGTGGGAGAATCCGTGGGACTTTCTGCTCCAACTCGCACCATTGGACGCTGTTTGTTCCATATATGATGGAGCGCCTTGATTTCTTCCTTGCGCCGCAACCTTCGTGAATATAGGGATTTCCCCGTTTCGGAGCGTAGCGCAGCCTGGTAGCGCATCTGCTTTGGGAGCAGAGGGTCGCAGGTTCGAATCCTGCCGCTCCGACCAGAAGACAGGTTTCCAGCGGCGCCGGGCGGCGCCGGGGACAACAAGGGATCAAAACGTGTCAGCGCGCATTTACAGCCCTTCGAGGACGGCCATGCAGTCCGGCACCGCCAAGACCGGTCATTGGGTGCTCGAGTTCGAGCCGGAATCGCCGCTCAAGATCGACCCGCTGATGGGCTACACCAGTTCCTCCGACGCCAAGCGGCAGGTGCGCCTGAACTTCCCCACCAAGGAGGAGGCGGTGGCCTATGCGCAGAAGAACGGCATTCCCTTCCGCCTTGAGGAGGCGAAGGCACCCAAGCGCCGTCAGGTTTCCTATGCCGAGAATTTCCGGTATGACCGGAAAATTCCGTGGACGCACTGACGCGCCGTCCGCACCGGCCCCGTAGCTCAGCTGGATAGAGCACCGGCCTTCTAAGCCGATGGTCGCAGGTTCGAGTCCTGCCGGGGTCGCCAGATGTCCGAGGTTCGTTCCGGACACATGGGTTACATTTCATTCTGGAGACGTGGGGCGGCTTTTGTTCTCGAGGCGGGGTGCCATCGTGCACCTGCGGTTGTGCGCTCTCTTGACGGCCGTGAGTCAAGGCCTATAGCGCCCGGAGTGCCTCGAAGCCCGTTTCCAGGTCAGCCTGCAAATCCTCCACATCCTCGAGACCTATCTGCAGCCGGATGACCGGTCCGGGGTAGGAGCCCCTGGCGATGGTGCGGTCTTCGAGGGAGACGTGGACGGCGAGGCTTTCGAAGCCGCCCCATGAGTAGCCGAGCCCGAAGATCTTCAAGGCGTCGAGGAAGGCGTGCGCCTCGCGCTTGCCGCCTTTGGCGAGCACGAAGGAGAAGATGCCGCTGGCGCCGGAAAAGTCACGCTTCCAGATGGCGTGGCCCGGGTGCGTCTCGAGGCCGGGATGCAGCACCTGCGCGACCTCCTGGCGGCCTTCCAGCCAGCGGGCGATCGCGAATGCGCTTTCCTGATGGCGGGCGAGCCGCACGCCCATGCTGCGCAGCCCGCGCAGCACCTGGTAGACGTCGTCCGGCGCCGGGCAGACGCCGAGTGCAATGAAGGTGTCGTGAAGCTGTTTCCAGCAGGCCTCGTTGGCCGAGACGGTGCCCAGCAGCAAGTCTGAGTGGCCGGCGGGGTACTTCGTTGCCGCGTTGATGGAGAGGTCGACACCGTGGTCCAGCGGCCGGAAGAAGACCGGCGTGGCCCAGGTGTTGTCCATCATGACGATGGCGCCCCCGCCGTGCGCGGCCTCGGCGATGGCCGGGATGTCCTGCATCTCGAAGGTGTTGGAGCCCGGCGATTCGGTGAAGACGACCTTTGTGTTCGGCTTCATGAGGTCGGTGATCCTTGCGCCGACATGGGGATCGTAATACTCGACTTCCACGCCAAGCCGCCTGAGCATGCGCTCGGCGAAGTTCCGGGTCGGGTAGTAGACCGAATCGACGATGAGCACGTGATCGCCGGCCGACAGGAAGGCCAGGAGCGGCACGCAGACCGCCGCGAGGCCCGAGGGGACGGCGATCGTTCCGGCCGAGCCTTCCAGTTCGTCAATCGCCTGACACAGCGCTTCCGTCGTCGGCGTGCCGCGCGTGCCGTAGGTGTATTTCTGATTGCGCGTGGCCATGGTTTCGGCATCGGGAAACAGCACGGTGGAGGCGTGCACCACCGGAGGGTTCACGAAGCCGAAGAAGTCGCCCGGATCATTGCCGATATGGGCAAGTCTGGTGTTCGTTCCGCTCTTTCGCTCGTCGGTTCCCATACCGATCCCTTCCATCTTGCCCGCTTCGGCGTTCGTGATCCGCATATCGTCTTCGCCCGGGCTTCACAACCCGCGCGACAGGGGTGCGCGGTTGCCTCATTCGCACTTGACCCACGCTGAATTATGGCATTCGATGCAGGAGTGCTTGGGAGAGGAAGCGTGGATGCGTCACCCGCATTCGGCCTGCGCCAGCTTCCGCACATCATCTGGGGAATGAACCCTGTACGTCAGAATAAAGGGTCAAAATCATGGATCATTTCATCAAGGCACTGCTTGGTTCGGCCGTCGCTGCTTTCGTGGCGTTCCCGGCCTTTGGAGCCACGCTAGACGATGTGAAGAGCGCCGGTCATCTGCGTTGTGGAGTGAACACCGGCTTGCCTGGATTCGCGTCGCAGAACGACCAGGGCGAATGGCAGGGCCTCGACGTCGACTATTGCAAGGCGGTGGCGGCAGCGGTCTTCGACGGCGACGCGAGCAAGGTCGAGTATTCGCCGCTGTCGGCGGTGCAGCGCTTCCCGGCTCTGCAGAACAACGAGGTCGACCTCTTGGCGCGCAACACGACCTGGACGATGAACCGCGACACCGCGCTCGGCCTCAACTTCGCCGGCATAAATTACTATGACGGACAGGGCTTCATGGTCCGCAAGGACCTGAATGTGACGTCGGCGCTGCAGCTTTCCGGTGCCACTGTATGCGTGCAGAGCGGCACGACGACCGAGTTGAACCTCACCGACTATTTCAGCGCCAACAACATGGAGCTCAACCCGGTGGTCATCGAATCGCAATCGGACGTGAATGCGGCCTATGACCAGGGTCGCTGCGACGTGCTGACCACGGACGCTTCCGGGCTTTACGCCAGCCGTCTCGAGATGGCCAATCCGGACGAGCACGTGGTGCTTCCGGAGATCATCTCGAAGGAGCCGCTCGGTCCGGTGGTCCGCCAGGGCGACGAGCAGTGGTTCGACATCGTCAAATGGGTTCATTTCGGGCTGCTGAATGCCGAGGAGCTCGGCGTCACCCAGGACAACGTCGAAGAGATGCTGGAAACCGACAATCCGAATATCCGCCGGCTCCTGGGGCTCGACGGGTCCTTCGGCGAGGATGTCGGCTTGAGCAACGACTGGATGGTGAACGTCATCAAGGCGGTCGGCAATTACGGCGAGATCTTCGACCGCAATATCGGCCCGGACACACCGCTCAAGATCCAGCGTGGCATCAACGCGCTGTGGACCAAGGGCGGTCTGCAATACGCGCCCCCGATCCGCTGATCGAACGAGTGGGAGCCGCGCGCTGCGTGCGGTTCCTCTCTTAAGCATGCAAGGCGAGACGACCGCCGTGGGCGCGGTCGCCGCCGTTGCTCATGGCGGATCAGATGACGGCTGATACCCATACCTACGCTACGCATGAGCGTGTGTCGCTGATGCGCGACCCACGCATACGCGGCCTGATCATACAGATCGTGATGATCATCGCCATCCTGGCCTTCGCCGCCTGGCTCGTTAACAACACCGTGCGCAACCTCACCCAGGCCAACATAGCCGGCGGGTTCGGGTTTCTTTCCTCGCGCGCCGGCTTCGACATCGGTCAGGTGCCGATCGACTACACGGCCAATTCGACCTATGGCCGCGCGCTGCTGGTGGGCGCCACCAACACGGTGATCGTCGCCGCTTCGGGCATCGCCCTGGCGACGATCATCGGTTTCATCATCGGCATCGCTCGCCTGTCCCGCAACTATCTCGTACGCGGGCTGAGCACGATCTATGTCGAGACCTTCCGCAATATTCCACCGCTTCTCGTCATCCTGTTCTGGTATTTCGGGGTGCTGGCGATCCTGCCGGGACCGCGCGAGGCGCTGGAACTGCCGCTTGGTGCCTATCTCTCCAACCGCGGCCTTCAGACACCGGCGGCGGTCTTCGAACCGATCGCACTCGTGGCGCTGATCGCCTTTGGGCTCGGCGTCGCCGGCTCCGTCGTGCTGGCACGCGCGAACAAGAGACGGCAGCTGCAGACTGGCGAAATTCGCCCGACCTTCTGGCCGTCCGTGGCCATGATCGTCGGGCTGCCCCTCGTCGTCTTCGCCCTGTCGGGCTTCCCCGTCACCTTCGAGGTGCCGGAGGCGACGCGCTTCAATCTCGTCGGCGGGTGGCACGTCCAGCCGGAGTTTCTGGCGTTGTTCCTGGCGCTGTCGTTCTACACGGCCTCCTTCATCGCCGAGATCGTCCGCGCCGGCATCCTGTCGGTCGCGGGTGGGCAGACAGAGGCGGCATCGGCACTCGGCCTGACGCGCGGCCAGACGTTGCACCTGGTGGTCGTGCCGCAGGCCTTCCGAGTCATCATACCGCCGCTGACCAGCCAGTACCTGAACCTGACCAAGAACACGTCGCTGGGATTGGCCGTCGGCTATCCCGAACTGGTCGCGGTGGGCTCGACGGTGCTCAACCAGACCGGCCAGTCCGTCGAGGTGGTGGCCATTTGGATGGTCGTCTATCTCGGTCTCAGCGTCGGCGTGGCGAGCTTCATGAACTGGTTCAACGCCCGCATGGCGCTGATCGAGCGATAGGAGGTCGACGTGGAAGAACAGGTCGCAGCCTATGTCGCGCGCGAACAGAAACAACCGCTTCCCGCACCACCGAGCGAGGTCGGCGTCGGGGGAGCGCTGCGAAAGAATTTTTTCGCTACGCCCGTCGATACGCTCCTGACGGTCGTGCTCGGGCTCTTCAGCCTCTGGGCGGCCTGGAACCTGCTGCAATGGGCCCTTCTGTCGGCCGTCTTCACCGGCACCGACCGGGAGGCCTGCCTGGCCGGCGAAGGCGAGGCCGTGGGTGCATGCTGGGCATTCGTGCGTGCCAAGTTCGGTCAGTTCTTCTACGGGCTTTATCCCATGGCGGAGCGATGGCGGGTCGATCTGGTCCTGTTCCTGCTGGTCGCATTGGCCCTGCCGATGGCCATACCGAGCGTGCCGTTCAAGCGTCTGAACGCGTTTCTGCTGATCGTCGCCTTTCCCTTCCTCGCTCTGATGCTTCTGACGGGCGGGAATATCAGGATTGCCGGCGGCTGGATCGCGTTCCTATTCGCGCTCGCTGCCTTCGTCGCCGCGGCCCTGGCGGCGGGCAATCTGTCCGCTCCGCCACGCCTGTTGCGCATGGCGAGCTGGCTTGCCGGTGCCTCTGTCCTGATCCTGATTCTCGCCAACGCCGTCTCCAGCGGGCGGGTCGATCTCATGGCCTTCCGCTTCTCGCTCCTGTCGATGCTGGCCTTCCTGGCCGCGCTGGCTTCGATCGGCGTCAGCGTGGCGGCGGCGCTCGCTGGGAAGGGCGAGGGGCGCAAGGGAGTGCTGTTGAGTGTGCTCGCAGCGCCGCTCTTCGTGGCCGTAATCATTGTGCTCCTGGCCGGCGATTTCGGCCTGCGCCGGGTGCCCACCAATCTGTGGGGCGGCCTGATGCTGACGCTGGTCGTGGCACTCACCGGCATCGCCGCGTCGCTGCCGCTCGGCATTCTTCTGGCCCTCGGCCGGCGTTCGCACCTGCCGGCGGTGCGCCTCTTCTCCATCATCTTCATCGAGTTCTGGCGCGGAGTACCGCTGATCACGGTTCTGTTCATGTCGGCCTTCATGATCCCGCTCCTGCTGCCGGAGGGGGTCACTTTCAACCAGCTCCTGCGCGCCCTGATCGGCGTCGCGCTCTTCTCCGCCGCCTATATGGCCGAGGTGGTTCGTGGCGGACTGCAGGCGATCCCGAAAGGGCAGTACGAGGGGGCGCAGGCGCTTGGGCTCGGCTACTGGCAGATGATGCGTCTCGTTGTCATGCCGCAGGCGCTCAAGATGGTCATCCCGGGGATCGTCAATACCTTCATCGGTCTCTTCAAGGATACGAGCCTGGTCTACATCATCGGCCTGGCGGATCTGCTCGGCACGGTGCGGCGCGGATTTTCGGATCCGAACTGGATTACGCCGACGACGGCGGCATCGGGCCTCGTCTTTGCCGCATTCATCTACTGGCTCTTCTGTTTCGGCATGTCGCGCTATTCCATCTACACCGAGCGCCGACTCCATACCGGCCACGAATGATATAACCGGCCGCAAGGCCCATCAGGGAAACACGGCGATGGCTACCCAGAACGCAAAGGCAACCGAAAGCGAGGCCGGGCGCGGCCGCATGCAGATCTCGGACACCGACGTGGCGATCGAGATCATCAAGATGAACAAGTGGTTCGGCGATTTCCACGTACTGCGTGATATCGACCTGAAGGTCATGGGCGGCGAGCGCATCGTCGTGTGCGGTCCTTCAGGCTCGGGCAAGTCCACCATGATCCGTTGCATCAACCGACTCGAGGACCACCAGAAGGGCAAGATCATCGTCGATGGGATCGAACTGACGAACGATCTGAAGAAGATCGATGAGGTGCGCCGCGAGGTCGGCATGGTGTTCCAGCATTTCAACCTGTTTCCGCACCTGACCATCCTGGAGAACTGCACGCTGGCGCCCATCTGGGTGCGCAAGATGCCGAAGCGCGAGGCCGATCAGGTGGCCATGCATTACCTGGAGCGGGTGCGCATCCCCGAACAGGCGAACAAATATCCCGGCCAGCTTTCCGGCGGCCAGCAGCAGCGCGTGGCGATCGCCCGGGCGTTGTGCATGAACCCGCGCATCATGCTGTTCGACGAGCCCACCTCCGCGCTCGATCCGGAGATGATCAAGGAGGTGCTCGACACCATGGTGGACCTGGCCGAGGAGGGCATGACCATGATCTGCGTTACCCACGAGATGGGCTTCGCCCGCCAGGTCGCCAATCGCGTGATTTTCATGGATCAGGGACAGATCGTCGAGCAGAACACGCCGGCCGAATTCTTCGACAAGCCGCAACACGAACGCACGAAGCTCTTCCTGTCACAGATCCTGCATTGACAAGGTTGCGTGCTTTCAGTTCGGCGCCGCCCGGGTGGCGGTCGGATCATCGTTCGGTCTTCACGTCGTACCCGTAGAGCCAGTCCATATCCGCCGCGAGGCGTTCCGGGCTGCGCAGGCGCAGTGCCAGGTTGCGGGCGAGTGCAACCGGGCCGCCGGCATGCCAGACGAAGCGGTGGAAGGCACCGCGCCGGGCGACCCGCCGAATGCGG
>NZ_JBHSUM010000126.1:0-12410 GCF_042660605.1 Nitratireductor sp. GCM10026969 | reverse complement strand
CAGGCAGCAGCAGCCGGCGCCTCGCGCCGCCCCTGCCGCCCCCCCGGCGGTGGAAAAGCTCGACAACGCGCGGGTGGTGCTGGTCGTCGGCGACTTTCTGGCCGGCGGCCTGGCCGAGGGACTCACGGCCGCCTATGCCGATTCTCCCGGCGTGCGGATCGTCGACCGCAGCAACGGCTCCTCCGGCTTTGTCCGCGACGATTTCTACGATTGGAACAGCGAGATCGGGCCGATCCTGGAAGAGGTCGAGCCATCGGTGGTCGTCGTCATGATCGGTTCCAACGACCGCCAACAGCTCGTCGTCGACGGCAGGCGCGAGCGCCCCCAGACCGAACCCTGGCTGGCGGAATACACGCGCCGCGTGACGCGCTTTACACAGGCGATCGAAGAGGCGGACGTTCCGCTGGTCTGGACAGGTCTGCCGCCCTTCGAGTCGTCGTCCATGTCCTCTGACATGCTGGCCTTCAACGACATCCACAAGACGGCCGTGGACGCCGTCGGCGGCACCTTCGTCGATATCTGGGAGGGCTTCGTCGACGAGAACGGCGCCTTCGTCTTTACCGGGCCCGACATGAACGGCCAGCCCGTGCGCCTGCGCGGCAGCGAGGGCATCAACCTCACCAGGGCGGGCAAGCGCAAGGTGGCGTTCTATGTCGAAAAGCCATTGGGCAAGCTGCTCGGCGCTGCCGTCTCCCCGGATGTCGAGCAACTGGAGATGGAAAGCCTTCCCGCCCCCGAGAGCCCCGCCGAGACGGGGCGTACCGGCCCGATATCGCTTGTCGGGCCGGAACTGGACGGCGGCGGCGAACTCCTTGGCGGTTCGACCGGCGCATCGGCCACTTCGAAAGAACAGGCGGTTCCGGCTTCACAGCCCGGCCGCGCCGACCACTTCGTCCCGCTCGAGAGGCCTCATGTGCCGCCGGAGGACGAGGACGATACGACGGCAGTCGGACCGTAGAGACAGCCCCTTTTTTGGCGGGTAGAGCCCGCCGCCTCGCGACGGGGCAATCCGCGCCGATCCGGCTTCGCCGCTACCGCGGCAGGACGGTGCTTCCCATCAGGAATTCGTCGATGGCACGCGCGGCCTGCCGCCCCTCACGAATCGCCCAGACCACCAGGGACTGGCCGCGCCGCGCGTCGCCGGCGGCGAAAAACCGGTCGACGCTTGTGCGGTAATCGCGGTCGTTCGCCTCCACGTTCGTTGAATTGCGGCGGTCGACCTGAATGGAAAGTTTGTCTATGAGTTCATTCAGCACGGTCGTATCGAGCGGGCCGGCAAAGCCGATGGCGATGAAGGCGAGATCGGCCCTGATGATGAATTCCGTGCCTTGGATGGGTCTGCGCTTCTCGTCGACCTCGCAGCACTTCACACCGGTGAGTTGCCCGTCCTCGCCCACGAACGCGAGCGTAGCGACCTGGAACTCCCGCTCCGCGCCTTCGGCCTGGCTGGAAGAGGTGCGCATCTTCGTCGCCCAGTAGGGCCAGACGGTGAGCTTGTCCTCCTTCTCCGGCGGCTTCGGCCGGATGTCGAGTTGCGTCACGCGCACGGCACCCTGGCGGAATGCCGTGCCGACACAGTCGGAAGCGGTGTCGCCGCCGCCGACCACCACGACATGCTTGCCACCGGCGAGGATGGGATCCGCCGCCCAGGCGACGGACTGGATGTTTTCGCCGCCGATGCGCCGGTTCTGCTGCACGAGATAGGGCATCGCGTCGTGAACGCCCTCGAACTCCACACCGGGAATGCCGGCCGGCCGCGGCTTTTCCGAGCCGCCGCAGTAAAGCACGGCGTCATGCTCGGCAAGCAGTTCCTGGACCGGCTTGTCCACGCCGACATTTACCCCGCAATGGAAGGTGACGCCCTCGCCCTGCATTTGCTCGACGCGCCGATCGATATAGTGTTTTTCGATCTTGAAATCGGGAATGCCGTAGCGCATCAGCCCGCCCGGCCGGCTCTCGCGCTCATAGACATGCACGTCGTGCCCCGCCCGGCCTAGCTGCTGGGCGGCGGCCATGCCGGCAGGACCGGAGCCGATGATGGCGACGCGCTTGCCGGTCTTGGTCTCCGGCGGCTGCGGGCGCACATAGCCCAGTTCATAGGCCTTGTCACCGATGGCCTGCTCGATGGTCTTGATGGTGACCGGCACGTCTTCCAGGTTGAGCGTGCAGGCCTCCTCGCACGGCGCCGGGCAGATGCGCCCCGTCCACTCCGGGAAATTGTTGGTGGAGTGCAGGTCGCGGATCGCCGTCTCCCAGTCTCCCTGATAGACGAGATCGTTCCAGTCCGGGATCTGGTTGTGCACGGGGCATCCCATCGGCCCGTGACAGAAGGGGATGCCGCAGTCCATGCAGCGCGCGGCCTGCTTCGCCACCTCCTGCTCCGACATCGGGATGGTGAATTCGCGGAAATGCCGGATGCGGTCGGACGCCGGCTGGTACTTGTTCTCCTGCCGGTCGATCTCGAGAAAACCTGTAACCTTGCCCATACTCATTCCTTGTTCCTGACGGCCCTCTCAGGCCCGCAACCAGTTTTCCACCTTCAGTCCCGGCACACCCGCTGCATGTATTGCGCGATCATCGGTCACCAAGACAGCATCGAGAAAGATCGCATGCGCCACAATGAAATAGTCGTTTGGCGACATGGACCTGCCTCGCCGTGCCAATTCCGCGCGAACATCTCCATAGATGCGGTCGGCAGGAGGCTCGAAGGGCCTGACCGGCAGAGCGGACAATAAAGCCCTAATCTGCTTGCCTGCCTTCGTTGCCGTATTCTTCGCCAACCCAAAGGATACCTCAGAGGAGACGATAACGCTTATGCAGACCTCCTCCGGTTTCAGATCAGCGAACCTTTTCGCCGTCTCGCCTTCCGGATTCCCGACAATCTCCGTGAGGACATTCGTGTCGAACATGTGCAGCGTCATAGCTCGACATCATCGAGCGGCAGCATGTCACCATCATCGACAACCGGAAGATCACTTTTCTCCAGCCGCGGCTGACGGCGCAGCCACTCGACAACTTCCCGCGGCGTAGGCCGTCCGCGCGCAGGAGCGATAATCAACGAACCGTCGCTGGCTTTCTCCATGGTGACTTCCACGCCTTCGAATTCCCATTCCTTTGGGATGCGGACCGCCTGACTGCGCCCGTTACGGAAGAGCCTGGCTGTTCTCCTTCCGGCTTCCTCACCGTGCATATTCATATGCGCCTCCATTTGGCATATGCCAAGACATATGACAAATGACTCCCGATTTCAACGATCACCCTACTCCGCCGCGATCCCCATGCGCATGCGCTCCATCTCCTCCAGCGCCCGGCGGTATTCGACCGGCATGACCTTGCGGAACTTGGGCCGGTAGTCCGCCCAGTTGTCGAGGATGATGCGCGCGCGCTCCGAGCCCGTGTAGCGGTAGTGGTTGGAGATCAGGTGCGCCAGCCGCTCCTCGTCGTGCCGGGTCATGTCGCCGGAAACGTCGACGCGGCCCATATGGGCGATGTCGCCGCCGTGGTGGTGCAGCTTTTCGAGGATGTCGTCCTCTTCGGGCACCGGCTCCAGCTCGACCATGGCCATGTTGCAGCGCTCGGCGAAGTCGCCCGCCTCGTCCAGCACATAGGCCACACCGCCCGACATGCCGGCCGCGAAATTGCGGCCCGTCTCACCGAGCACGACGACGGCGCCGCCGGTCATGTACTCGCAGCCGTGGTCGCCCACGCCTTCCACCACCGCGACCGCGCCGGAATTGCGCACGGCGAAACGCTCGCCCGCCACGCCGCGGAAATAGCATTCGCCTTCGATGGCGCCGTAGAGCACGGTGTTGCCGACGATGATGGAACGCTCCGGCACGATCCGGGAGCGCTCGGAGGGACGGACCACGATGCGGCCGCCGGAAAGGCTCTTGCCGACATAGTCGTTGGCGTCGCCCACGAGATCGAAGGAAATGCCGCGCGCCAGGAAGGCGCCGAAGGACTGGCCGGCCGTGCCGGTGAAGCGCACCGAGATCGTGTCGTCCTTCAGCCCCTTGTGGCCGTGGCGTTTGGCCACTTCACCCGACAGCATCGCTCCGGTGGTGCGGTCGATGTTGCAGATGTCGGTCTCGAAGGTGATCGGCTCCTTGCGCTCCAGCGCCGGCTGGGCGGCGGCAATCAGCTTGCGGTCGAGGATATCCTCGATCGGATGCTTCTGCCGCTCCGTCCAGCGGATCGCCTCGCGCGGCGCTTCCGGCTTGAAGAAGACGCGGGTGAAATCAAGCCCCCTAGCCTTCCAGTGGTCGATCATGGCGCGCTTTTCCAGAAGGTCCGACTGGCCGACGATATCATCGAGCTTCGTAAAGCCCATTTCGGCCATGATCTGGCGCACTTCCTCGGCGACATAGAAGAAGTAGTTGATGACGTGTTCCGGCGTACCCTTGAAGCGCTTCCTGAGCACAGGATCCTGCGTGGCGATACCCACGGGGCAGGTGTTGAGGTGACACTTGCGCATCATCAGGCAACCCGCCGCGATCAGCGGCGCAGTGGAGAAGCCGAACTCGTCGGCGCCCAGAAGCGCACCGACGATCACGTCGCGCCCGGTCCTCAGCCCCCCGTCGACCTGAAGCGCCACGCGGCTCCTCAAGCCGTTCAGCACCAGCGTCTGATGCGTCTCGGCAAGGCCCATCTCCCACGGAGAGCCCGCGTGCTTGATCGAGGTGAGTGGCGAGGCGCCCGTGCCGCCATCGTAGCCGGCGATGGTGATGTGGTCGGCGCGCGCCTTGGCCACACCTGCGGCAACCGTGCCGCAGCCGACCTCGGAGACGAGCTTCACGGAAACGTCGCCGGCCGGATTGACGTTCTTCAGGTCGAAGATGAGCTGCGCCAGGTCCTCGATGGAGTAGATGTCGTGGTGCGGCGGCGGCGAGATCAGGCCGACGCCCGGCGTCGAATGGCGCACCTTGGCGATCGTCGCATCCACCTTGTGGCCCGGGAGCTGACCGCCCTCGCCGGGCTTGGCGCCCTGGGCGATCTTGATCTGCATCATGTCGGAGTTGACGAGATATTCGGTGGTCACCCCGAAGCGCCCGCTCGCCACCTGCTTGATGGAAGAGCGTTCCGGGTTCATCGAGCCGTCGGGCAGCGGCAGGAAACGATCGGCTTCCTCGCCGCCCTCGCCGGTGTTGGACTTGCCGCCGATCGCGTTCATGGCGCGTGCAAGCGTCGTGTGCGCCTCGCGGCTGATGGCGCCGAAGGAGATGGCGCCGGTGGAGAAGCGCTTGACGATCTCCGCCGCCGGCTCGACCTCTTCGATCGGCACCGGCTTGCGCCCCGCCTGCCCGGCCATCCTGATCTGGAACAGGCCGCGAATGGTCTTGGCCCTGGCGCTCTCGCCGTTGATGAGGTTCGAGAACTCCTGGTAATTCTCCCAGGACTTCTTGCGCACCGCATGCTGCAGCGTCGCCACCGCGTCGGGCGACCAGGCGTGCTCTTCGCCGCGGATGCGGTAATTGTACTCGCCGCCCACGTCGAGCGCGGTCTTCAGCACGGGATCCCTGCCGAAGGCCGCGGCATGGCGCGCCACCGTTTCCTGGGCGATCTCCTCCAGTCCCACGCCTTCGATGGCGGTCGCGGTGCCGGTGAAGTAGCGCTCGACGAATTCAGAGCGAAGTCCCACGGCATCGAAGATCTGCGCGCCGCAATAGGACTGGTAGGTGGAAATGCCCATCTTCGACATCACCTTCATGATGCCCTTGCCAATGGACTTGATGTAACGCGTGACCACTTCTTTCGGGTCGACCTCGGGCGGGAACTCGCCCTTGGTGTGCATGTCGGTGAGCGTATCGAAGGCGAGATACGGGTTGATGGCCTCCGCCCCGTATCCGGCCAGGCAGCAGAAATGATGCACCTCGCGCGGCTCGCCCGACTCGACCACCAGGCCAACCGCAGTCCTCAGGCCCTTGCGGATCAGGTGATGGTGCACCGCGGCGGTGGCCAGCAGCATCGGGATGGCGATGCGGTCGGGGCCGATCTGCCGGTCGGAAAGGATGATGATGTTGTAGCCGCCGGCGACGGCCGCTTCCGCGCGCTCGCACAGCCGGTCGAGCGCACCGGCCATGCCGGCGGCCCCGTCGAGCGCCGCATAGGTAACATCCAGCGTCTTGGTGTCGAAGCGATCCTCGGAATGGCCGATGGAGCGGATCTTCTCCAGATCGCCATTGGTCAGGATCGGCTGGCGCACCTCGAGCCGCTTGCGGCGCGAATTGCCCACCAGGTCGAAGATGTTCGGCCGCGGCCCGATGAAGGAGACGAGGCTCATCACCAGTTCCTCGCGGATCGGGTCGATCGGCGGGTTGGTGACCTGCGCGAAGTTCTGCTTGAAATAGGTGTAAAGCAGCTTCGACTTGTCCGACATCGCCGAGATCGGCGTGTCGGTGCCCATCGAGCCGATCCCCTCCTGGCCGGTGGTGGCCATGGGCGGCATCAGCATCCTGATATCTTCCTGCGTGTAGCCGAAGGCCTGCTGCCGGTCGAGCTGGGAGACGTCCTGACGCGGCTCGCGCGGTGCGACGGGCTTCAGCTCCTCGAGGATCAGTTGCGTGTTGTCGAGCCACTCGCGGAAGGGATGCTTGGTGGCGATCTCGGCCTTCAGTTCGTCGTCGGAAACGATCCGCCCCTCTTCCAGGTCCAGAAGCAGCATGCGGCCGGGCTGCAGCCGCCACTTGGAGACGATCTTCTCCTCCGGCGCGGTCAGCGCACCCGCCTCCGAGGCCATGATGACCCGATCGTCGTCGGTGACGATATAACGCGCCGGCCTGAGGCCGTTGCGGTCGAGCGTGGCGCCGATCTGCCGTCCGTCGGTGAAAGCCACCGCCGCCGGCCCGTCCCAGGGCTCCATGAGAGCGGCGTGATATTCGTAGAACGCCTGGCGCTCCGGGCTCATCAGCTTGTTGCCGGCCCATGCCTCCGGGATCAGCATCATCATGGCGTGCACCATCGGGTAGCCGCCCTGATGCAGGAATTCGAGCGCATTGTCGAAGCAGGCCGTGTCCGACTGCCCCTCATAGGAGATCGGCCAGAGCTTGGAAATGTCGTTGCCGAACAGCTCCGAGTCGACGGATGCCTGGCGTGCCGCCATCCAGTTCACGTTGCCGCGCAGCGTGTTGATCTCGCCGTTGTGCGCGACCATCCGATAGGGATGCGCCAGCTTCCAGGATGGGAAGGTGTTGGTCGAGAAGCGCTGGTGGACCAGCGCCAGCGCCGACTCGAAGCGCACGTCCTTCAGGTCGCGATAATAGGCGCCGAGCTGATAGGCCAGGAACATGCCCTTGTAGACGACCGTCCGCGCCGACATCGAGACGATGTAGAAGCCGTTGTCGCGCCCGTCCGTCTCATCGTAGATGCGCCCGGAGATCACCTTGCGCAGGATGTAGAGCCGGCGCTCGAAGTCGTCCTCGTCGGTGATGGCATCGCCCCGGCCGATGAAGACCTGGCGGTGAATGGGCTCGGAAGCGGCGATTTCAGGTGCCTTGGAAAGGCAGGAATTTTCCACGGGCACGTCGCGGAAGCCGAGCAGGACCTGGCCTTCGGACCGCGTCACCTCGGCGATGATCTCCTCGATATGCGCCCGGAGCGCCGGGTCCTGCGGCATGAACAGATAGCCGACGCCATAGCTGCCGGCCGGGGGAAGCTCCACGCCCTGCGCCGCCATCTCTTCGCGGAAGAACTTGTCGGGGATCTGCACCAGCATGCCCGCGCCGTCGCCCACCAGGGGATCCGCCCCCACCGCACCGCGATGGGTCAGGTTCTCCAGCATCGCCAGGCCGTCGCTGATGATCGAGTGCGACTTCACGCCCTTCATGTGCGCGACAAAGCCCACGCCGCAGGAGTCGTGCTCGTTGCGCGGATCGTAAAGGCCGCGCGCGGCGGGCAGGTCGGCGGCAGGACCTTCAAGGGCGGCTTTCAAGGCCCGCACGGAGGGCGTCAGCCCCGTCGCTACAGATGGCGTCAAGTCCGTCATCGCGTATCCTCCGCGTTCGACCCCCTCGGGGGCGTCGGGTTCGTTTCGGGCCGCCCTTTTTCGGCGCATCCCGGCTGCTCAGTCGGCACATCTTGCGAAAAGCCGGAAGAACGCTTCCGTTATCACGGCGCGTATCTTCTAAGGACGGCGCGCTCGGTCACCTGTCCCGTGCCCGCCATATCCACGCGTCATCGCGGCGCCGATCACTATAGCACAATGCGATCCGGCCCATGAACACGTCGATAAATAAGACAGTACTCCTGTCCTATTTCTCACATGCCAGAAAATCGCACGCCACACAAGACGCAAACGTAAAAAATCCTTCCCCGGCAAGCAACAAAGTTGCGGCATTCGCGGCAATCCGGCAAGTTCGCGCGCATCCACAGGCCGCGGCGCCTCGGCTCTACATAGTCCTTGAATCCGCATCGGCAACGCGCGAGGTTGCGCGCCGCAATCCGCGAGGTCGTTCGATGCCTGTGAATTTCGCTTCCGACAACTGGGCCGGCGCCCATCCCGCCATCGCCGAGGCCCTTGCCGCGCAATCGGCCGGCTTTGCCACCGCATACGGCCAAAGCGAGCTCGACCGGGCGGTGGAACGGCACTTCTGCGAACTTTTCGAGCGCGAGGTGGCGGTCTTCTTCGTCGCCACGGGAACGGCCGCCAACGCGCTCTCCATGGCCTTCCTCAACCGGCCCGGCGGCGTCGCCTTCGGCCACACCAACGCGCACATGCTGGAGGACGAGGGCGGTGCGCCGGAACATCTGACCGGCGGGGCCAGGATGCATCCGGTTCCCGGCGCGCTCGGCCGCATGGACGCCCGCGCTCTGGAGGCGGCGATCCACCTGTTTCCGGCGGCATTCGTCCATGCCGGTCAGCCCATGGCGGTCTCCCTCACCCAGGCCACCGAAATCGGCACCGTCTATTCTTTGGACGAGATCGAGGCCATCGCCGAGATATGCCGCGCCCACGACCTGCCGCTTCATATGGATGGAGCGCGTTTCGCCAATGCGCTGGCCGCACTCGGCACCACACCGGCCGAAATGACATGGAGGCGCGGCGTCGAGATCCTTTCCTTCGGCGCCACCAAGAACGGCTGCTGGTGCGCCGAGGCGGCGGTCATCATGGACCCGGCGCGCGCCGGCGACATGCATTTCCTGCGCAAGCGCGCCGCGCATCTTTTTTCCAAGTCGCGCTTCATCGCCGCCCAGTTCGACGCCTATTTCCGTGACGATCTATGGCTGAAGAACGCCCGCCATGCCAATGAGATGGCCGCACGCCTCGCCCGCACCGTGAGAAGTGCCGGCGGACTCCGCCTCGCCTGGGGACCGCAAGCGAACGAAGTGTTCGCAATCATGAAGACCGAAACCGCCGACGCGCTCAAGCGGAAGGAGGTCTTCTTTCACCCCTGGACCATGCCCGACGGCAGCGGCACCCACCTTGCACCGGACGAGCGGCTTTACCGCTTCGTCACGTCATTCGCCACCACGCCCGAGGAGATCGACCGCTTCGGCGAGATGCTGGGATAGCCAGAAATTTCAGGTGCATTGGAGGTCGGCCGGACGGGCGCGCGAACCAATGGACCGCGGGCGTACAGCCGCCTTACATCCACCGCGCATCGTTCTCGACCACGTCCTGGACCCGATAAGAAGCAATGCGGTCGATCAGCGACACGGGAAGCGGCCTGTCCAGCGGAAAACGGATCGTGCCCGCGGAGGTCTCGTACTGCGACAGCTCCCCGGCAAACGCCTGAATGGCGGCCGGCGTGGGATAGAAACCGATATGCCGCTTGAACGCGGCATAGGTGAACAGGATCCGCTTGGTGGAAAAAGCGGGTATGCCCCATTTCAGCGTCTCCTCCGCGTCGGGGGCCGCCTTGCGCAGGCATGCGCGCATCTCCTGAAGTTTTGCGCGCGTGGCGGGAGGCGCCGCTTCGATATACTGGTCGACCGTCCGGGGCTTCGCTTCGTCCGCCATCGCCTCCTCCAAGCCGCCTCGCCTGCACTCTGATCGCGCCGCCATAGGATAGATGGGCACGCGGATCAGCCCGACGCGATCCGGCATACCAAAGCACAAAAAATGGCGGCGCCAAAGGCACCGCCATCGGTGTTTTCGAAAAGGGAGGCGCGTTACGCGGCGTTCGCCTCGATCTGCTTCGCATTTGCCTTGGTGCGCGCAATGGGAATGCGGCGCGGCTTCATCTCCTCGGGAACGTTGCGTACCAACTCGATGTGCAGCAGGCCGTCCTTCAGCTGGGCGCCCTTCACCTCGACATGGTCGGCGAGCTGGAAGCGCCGCTCGAAGGTGCGCGCGGCAATGCCGCGATACAGAACCTCAGCGTTTTCCTGGTCCTGCTCCTCGTTCTTCTCGCCCCGGATCGTCAGCACGTTGCGATGAGCCTCGACGGAGATCTCGTCCTCGGAAAAGCCGGCGACGGCCATCGAGATCCGATAGGCGTCCTCGGCCGTGCGCTCGATATTGTAGGGCGGATAAGTCTGGCCGCCGTCAAGCTGGCCGAACGAGTCGAGCATGTTGAAAAGGCGATCGAACCCGACGGTCGATCGGTAGAGCGGCGAAAAGTCGACATGACGCATGGTCTGTCCTCCTTTGAGCAACATGTTTGCGTTTGGCCATCTGCGAGAACCCGCGAAGGCGTTCCCAAGTCCGGCCAGCGACCCCGTTCGTGGCGGTCGCAGTTAAAATTTGGGGATTATCGAAGCGCCGTTCAAGGGTGCCGAACCGGCCCGCCGCCGGCGCGCCAGCGGGTGCGATAACGGGTTCTCAAAAAAGATGAACACAAGCTGAACGGCCCTTTCGTGTTCCGTTCAGGCGATGTCTTTTAGGGTCACGGCCAATCATCCTTACCGGGGCACATGTAACCGTCCCTTCCATGTGTCTCGGCGAAGCCGGGGGTGGCACCTCGCGCCATCCCCGGCGTTTTGGCGGAATTTCTTTGCCTTCGGCCGGCGGCCCCTCTATCACCACGAGAACCATACGCAACGCGTGCCGCCAAACGCAGCCGAACGCCATGGATGCCATCCTGCATGAAATCCCGGAAAACCCGATGCCCGAGGGCACCGTGGCGGGCATGATGGCTGCCGGGGACGGACGGCGCATCCGCTATGCGCGCTTTCCCCTGCGTGGCGCCAAGGGCACGGTGGTGGTGCTGCCAGGCCGCAATGAAAGCATCGAGAAATATTTCGAGACGGTGCGCGACCTCGCCGCGCGCGGCTTTGCCGCCGCCGCCCTGGACTGGCGCGGCCAGGGCGGCTCGGAACGCCTGCTTACAGACCCCATGCGCGGGCACATCGAAAGCTTCGATGATTATGTGGAGGATCTCGACCTTTTCTTCACCCGCATCGTCCTGCCGGACTGCCGCCCGCCCTACACGATCCTTGCCCATTCCACCGGCGCGCTGATCGCCCTCCTGGCAGTCCCCGATCTGGCCAGCCGCGTGCGCCGGATGGTGCTCACCGCCCCTCTCATCGAGGTGCGCGCGCCCCTTTCCCAGCGCTGGATAACGAGGTTTGCGGGCTTGTGCTTCGCCTTCGGCCTGGGCCGGCGCAGCCTGCCCGGCAGCGGGCGACGCGGCAAGGAGACGCCATTCCAGGGCAACCGGCTGACAAGCGATGCCGAACGCTATGCCCGCAATCTGGCGCTCGTGCGCACCTATCCCGAGCTTGCCCTCGGCGCACCCACCATGGCCTGGCTGCGTGCCGCCTGCATCGCCACCGAACGTGTGCGGGATCCGGACTTCATGGCCGCCATCCGCCTGCCGATCCTGTTTTTGGCCGCAGGCAACGACGAGGTGGTCTCGACGCCGGCGATCGAGCGCTATGCAAGGGGTTTGCGCTCGGCCCGGGTGCTGACCATCGACGGCGCGCGCCATGAGCTTCTTCAGGAAGCGGACCCGTATCGCGAACAGGCGCTGGCCGCCTTCAACGCCTTCGCCGCCCCGCAGCAGAATGAGGAAACGCCGTCGGCACAAGCCGGCTGACGGCGCCCGGCATCCTCTGGGCAAGTGAGCACGTGCCGTCGCAAAAGGCAAAAACCAGGTGAAAGAGTGGTGTCGCGAGCGTTCCGCCTTATTCCTGCAGAAACTCGAGCGCCCGGGCATGGAGTTCCGGCGTGGCCGCGGCCACGATATCCCCGCCCTTCTCGGCGCGCGCGCCCTGCCAGGTGGTGATGACGCCGCCCGCCTGCTCGACGATCGGGATGAGGGCGACGACATCGTAGGGATTGAGGTCACACTCGATCACGAGGTCCACATGTCCCGCCGCCACCATGGCGTAGGCATAGCAATCGGTGCCGTAGCGCGGCAGGCGCACCGCCTCTTCCACGCGGTCGTAGAGCGCCCTGCGCGGGGTGTCGAAAAGCGCCGGCGTGGTGGTGCACAGCGTCGCATCGGCCAGCCGCGTGGTGCCGCGCGTGG
>NZ_JBHSUM010000125.1:0-12486 GCF_042660605.1 Nitratireductor sp. GCM10026969 | reverse complement strand
CCCGGCCGGCCCCGCCTCCGGCGACGCGTCGCAGCCGCATGCGCCCTTTATCGAGGCGGTGGAGATCGACGGCCGCGATGTGTTCGTCGCCGGCAGGGCCAAACCCGGCCACCAGGTGCGGGTCTATTTCAACGATCTCCTGATCGGGCAGACACGGGCGACGCCTGCCGGGCGCTTCCTTGTCCAGGCCGAACGCGAACTTCCCGTCGGCGACTACATCGTGCGCGCCGACGTCCTCGACGAGGATGGTGCGACCGTGATCGCGCGCGCCGCGGTACCTTTCGAGCGGCAGACCGGTGACAACGTCGCGGCGGTGGCTCCGGGGGCGACACGGGTTGAAGGTGGCAGGCCCGGGGCAGGCGTGGACGGTGACAGCCAAGGCGGCGAGGGGGCGGCCGGCGACGGAGAGGCGGACGGAACGCCCGGAACCGCCGCTGGTGGCGAAGAGCGGACAGCCGACCTGGCGCCGCGTCTGGAACCGGCGGACGGCTCCGTCATCATCCGCCGGGGTGACACGCTTTGGGAGATTTCCCGCCGCGTCTATGGACGCGGTGTCCGCTACACAACGATCTATCTCGCCAATCAGGATCAGATCGAGGACCCGGACCTCATCTGGCCGGGGCAGATCTTCAACTTGCCCGAGGAAACGGAGGAAGGCGAGGCCGCTGACCTGAGCGCCATCGGCGAACAGGCCGTCCAGCCTTCCGAACCGGTTCGGGAATCCTCCCGCTGATGGGCGAGACCGGGGCAATGCCCTGGCCCTTGTCAAGTTTGCGGACGCCCCGGTTAAGCTGGGCGGAAGGATACTGGCGGCTTTATGGCCGCGATGGCACCGCCTACGCGTCGGACACGGTCACGACGCAAGGATCGTGAAGTTCTTTCCCTCCTGCCAGGAAGATTAGCGCCCCTTTGTGGCGCACCGGCATGCAGTTGCAAATCCATCATTCATCGTTTATCGTCGATGTACGATGAATGATGGCACGCAAACGACTATGCCTCCCTCTCACGGTGCGTCCTGTTGTACTCCGGATGCGCTTTCGCGCGGGCTCGCGGCCTTGGCGCATCCTGTCCGGATCGAGATCCTGTGCCACCTTTCGGGCGCCGGCGCCTGCTGCTGCAAGGACGTTGTCGATCGGCTGCACATGGCGCAGCTTCATCTCGCCCAATCCACCGTCTCCCAGCATCTGAAGGTGCTTATCGATGCAGGGCTGGTGCGCATGAGGCCGGAACGCCAGCGTTCCCGCTATACGGTCGACCGGGAGGCGCTGTTGGCGCTTTCGCACGCTTTCGGCGGTCTGGTGGAGACCTGCATGGTGCAGGCGGAACACCACGAAACAAATTAAGGCAGCATCAGAAGTGGCAGAGAAAACGGTTTCCGCCGAGTCCGGCTCGACGCTGCGCACGCTCATAAACCTCTGGCCCTATATGTGGCCGGCGGACCGGCGCGATTTGAAGATGCGGGTGCTGGTGGCGACGGCCTTCCTGGTCCTTGCCAAGGTTGTGCTCGTCTTGGTGCCCTACTTCTACAAATGGGCAACCGATGTCCTGTCCGGGGAGGGGAGCGCTCCCGCCTTTGTTCCCGCTCTGCTGGCGGGGCCGCTGATGCTCGTGATCGCATATAACGTGATGCGGGTCGTGCAGCTCGGCTTCAACCAGCTTCGCGATGCTCTCTTTGCCCGCGTGGGCCAGCATGCGGTGCGCCAGCTTGCCCACCGCACCTTCGTCCACATGCATGCGCTGTCGCTGCGTTTCCACCTTGAGCGGCGCACCGGCGGCCTGTCGCGCATCATCGAGCGCGGCACCAAGGGCATCGACGCGATCGTCCGCTTCACCATCCTGAACACGATCCCCACGCTGCTCGAATTTGCGCTGTCGGCGGTCATCTTCGCCGTCGCCTACGGCTGGATCTACGTGGCGATCATCGCCGTCACGGTGTTGCTCTATGTCTGGTTCACGGTGCGGGCGAGCGATTGGCGCATCAATATCCGCCGCGAGATGAACGAGTCCGACACCGACGCCAATACCAAGGCGATCGATTCGCTGCTCAATTTCGAAACGGTCAAATATTTCAACAACGAGGCGATGGAGGCGCGCCGGTTCGACCAGTCCATGGCGCGCTACGAGGAGGCCGCGACGAAGACCTGGACCTCGCTCGGCTGGCTGAACTTCGGCCAGGGGGTCATCTTCGGTCTCGGCATGGCAACGGCCATGGGCTTCTCTGCGTGGGAGGTCATGCGCGGCACGCAGACGATCGGCGACTTCGTCTTCATCAATACGATGCTGATGCAGCTATCCATCCCGCTCAACTTCATCGGCTTCGTCTATCGCGAGATCCGCCAGGGCCTCGCCGATATCGAGCACATGTTCGACCTGCTCGATGTCCCCGAGGAGGTGCAGGATCAGCCGGACGCCCGACCGCTGAAGGTGAGCGACGGTGACGTCCGCTTCGAGAACGTCTCCTTCGCCTATGACCAGAGCCGCCCCATCCTGAAGGGCATTTCGTTCAATATTCCCCCCGGCAGGACCGTGGCCGTGGTGGGCCCCTCGGGCGCGGGCAAGTCGACCATCTCGCGCCTGATGTTCCGCTTCTACGATATCCAGAAGGGCGCCATACGCATCGACGGGCAGGACGTGCGCGACGTTACGCAGGAAAGCCTTCGGGCGGCCATCGGCATGGTGCCGCAGGATACGGTGCTCTTCAACGACACGATCCGCTACAACATCCGCTACGGCCGTCCGGACGCCTCTGAAGCGGAGGTGCGCCGCGCTGCCGAGCTTGCCCAGATCGCTTCCTTCATCGACAGCCTGCCGCACGGCTACGATACCATGGTGGGCGAGCGTGGGCTGAAGCTTTCCGGTGGTGAAAAGCAGCGCGTGGCGATCGCCCGCACCATCCTCAAGGCGCCGCCCATCCTCATCCTCGACGAGGCGACCTCGGCGCTCGACACCCACACCGAACAGGAAATCCAGGCTGCACTGGACATGGTCAGCCGCGGCCGCACCACGCTGGTTATCGCCCATCGGCTTTCCACGGTGATCGGCGCCGACGAGATCATCGTCTTGAAAGGGGGCCATATCGCCGAGCGCGGCACCCATCATGCCCTTCTCGCAGCCGGCGGTCTTTACGCCGAGATGTGGAACCGCCAGCGCGAGGCGAGTGAAGCGGAAGAGCGCCTGCGCCGCGCCCGCGAAGAGGATGCAATGGGCATTATCGAGCGCAAAGTGCCGAGCTACTGAAGCAGAACGGGTTGGAGAGGGCCGCTGGTGGTTATCCTTTCGGCCACGCCAGCCCCGCCATCCCGGCGCTCCCTCCAGCCGGGATGACGTGCTGGCGCATAGCGCAAATTCGTATGCCTGCCCTCACACCATGGCGGCGATCCGGCCGACCTCGGCGATGACCGCGTTCCGCGCCTCGCCCGAGATCGACGGCATCTTGCAATAGGCGGTGACGATCACGGGACCGCGGTCCGGCGGCCATGCCACGGCGATGTCGTTGCTGTTGCCGCTTCGCTGGCTGTTGGTCCCGGTCTTGTCGCCGACGAGCCACGTCTCGGGCAGGCCCGCCCGCAGCCGTTCGTCGCCGGTCTTGTTGGTGATCAGCCACGCGGCCAGCTGCGCGCGCGAGGAGGGTGAAAGCGCATTGTCGAAAAGGAGCTTGCGCAGGCTTTCCAGCATCGCCGTCGGCGTCGTGGTGTCGCGGATGTCATCCGGCCCGTCGTGCTCGTTGAGGCCGGGTTCGGTACGGTCGAGCCGCGTGACCGGATCGCCTAGCGACCGCGCGAAGGCCGTCAGCGCCTCGGGTCCGCCGAAACTGGAAAGAATGAGGTTCGCCGCCGTGTTGTCGCTGAGGGTCACGGCCGCTGCGCAAAGCTCCCCCACCGTCATGCCGTCTCCGCCGACGCGGGATTCGGTGCCGGGTGACCAGGAGACGAGATCCGCGCGGGAAAAGACGATACGCCGGTCGAGCTGTTCCTCGCCCTTGTCGACCCGGGCGAGCACCAGGGCGGCCGCCAGTGCCTTGAAGGTGCTCAGCATCAAGAAGCGCTCGTTGGCGCGATGCCCGATGCGCTTGCCGGTCTGAAGGTTGAGTACGGCGACCCCGAGCCGGCCGCCCTTAGCTTCTTCCAGTTTCGCAAGGCGGGCTTCTGCACCCGCCGTCTCCTGCGCCGCTCCGGCGTTTGCCTGCAGGAGCGCAAGCGCCGGGGCCGCAAGCAGGGCACCGGCAAGGGTCTGGCGGCGTGTCATTCCACTTGTCATTTGCATCTCCGATCCTGGTCCCTTCCATTGGCACTGAAGGAACCGTTTTTTCCGATATCCCGCCCGCAGCCCGAATACGCGCAGAAGGAGACCCTAGCCAAACGATGAATTCTCGGCTCTGATATGAGAAAAACTTGGCCTCGTTCGCCGGAGAGAAATACCTATGGACGTTTCGCAATTGCCACTCAATGCCCTTAGAGCCTTCGAAGCATCGGCCCGGCTCGGAAGCTTCACGCGTGCGGGCATGGAACTGCGTGTCACGCAGACCGCCATCAGCCATCAGGTCAAGGCACTGGAGGCCGTGCTCGCGACGTCCCTGTTCGAGCGACTGCCGCGGGGGCTTGCCCTGACCGAGGAGGGACACGCGCTGCTGCCGGTGCTCACCGACGCCTTCCGGCGCGTGAGCGCCACGCTCAGCCAGTTTGAGGAAGGCAATTTCCGGGAAATTCTCACGGTCGGCGTGGTCGGCACGTTCGCCACCGGCTGGCTCCTGCCACGGCTTGGGCGCTTCAAGGCGGGACATCCGCATGTGGACCTGCGTCTCAAGACCAACAACAATCGTGCCGATATCCTGGTCGACGGGCTCGATATCTTCATCCGGTTCGGCGATGGCGCGTGGCATGGGACGGAATCGCTGCCGCTGATGGACGCGCCCCTTGCGCCGGTCTGCGCCCCGGCGCTCGCTGCTCGCCTGGCCAGGCCGCAGGACCTGACAGGAGAGGAGTTGCTGCGCTCCTATCGCAGGGACGAGTGGGCCCTTTGGTTCAAGGCCGCAGGGCTTGAGCCGCCGAGCCTGCGCGGCTGGATGTTCGATTCGTCGCTGACTCTCGTCGAGGCGGCCGCACGCGGGGTCGGCGTGGCGCTGGTTCCCGTCGCCATGTTCGCTCGGGAGCTTGAAGAGGGGCGCATCGTGCAGCCCTTCGAAACCGCGGTGTCGACGGGAAGATATTGGCTGACGCGCCTGAAATCACGAACGGAATCGGCCGCCATGAAAGCCTTCGGGCAATGGATCCTGGCCGAGATGACGGCGGACGTGCAGAAGAATGCAAAAGATCAATGCCCGCGTCCGGCCCGTGGCGGGCCCGACGCTGGCCGCGTTGCAGCCAGCCCACCTTTCAGTTAGGAAAACCGGCAACGGAATTTTGTGGGGACGCCGAGCGATGAGTCTAGCCGACACGATCAGGAACACGCTCGTTCCCATCCACCGCGAGGGCTATCCCTTCATCGCGGGCTTCGCCGTCGCTTCGATCCTCCTCGGCCTGCTGTGGGAGCCGCTGTTCTGGATCGGCGTCGTGCTGACGGCCTGGTGCACCTATTTCTTCCGGGATCCGCCGCGCGTCACGCCCGTCGATGACGCACTTGTCATCGCGCCCGCCGACGGCATCGTTTCGTCCGTCGGGCCAGCCCTGCCGCCCGCCGAACTCGGCATCGGCAACAACGAGATGACGCGCATTTCGGTATTCATGAATGTCTTCTCCTGCCACATCAACCGCGCGCCGGTGCGCGGGCGCATCTCGCTCATCGAGCATCGGCCGGGACGCTTTCTGAACGCCGATCTCGACAAGGCAAGCGATGAGAACGAGCGCAACAGCCTCGTCATCGAAAGCCCGCACGGGCCCGTGCCGGTGGTGCAGATCGCCGGTCTTGTCGCCCGCCGTATCGTCTGCTGGGCGGAAGCGCCGGGCGAGATCGCCGTCGGCGAGCGCTTCGGCCTGATCCGCTTCGGCTCGCGCGTCGACGTCTATCTGCCGGCCGAGGCCCGGCCGCGCGTGGCGGTGGGCCAAACGGCGGTCGGCGGCGAGACGGTGATTGCCGAATTCGGCAGCGAATCGCCAGCCCCGCTGGTGCGCGTGTCCTGATGGCGGGGCCGTTTCCCCCTTTCGAGCCCCATGGCGGAGGCGGCCCGCGCATCCGCGAAATCCCGCTGCGGCTCATCGTGCCCAATCTCATCACGGTGCTTGCCATCTGCGCGGGCCTGTCGGGAATCCGCCTGGCCTTCGAGGGGCGGGTGGAGACCGCCGTGGTCATGGTGCTTCTGGCGGCCTTCCTGGATGCCGTCGACGGGCGGGTCGCGCGCATGCTCAAGGCCTCCTCGCGGTTCGGTGCGCAGATGGATTCGCTCGCCGACATCGTCAATTTCGGCGTCGCCCCGGCGCTGGTCCTCTACGCCTATCTGCTCGACCAGGCGGGGGCCATCGGTTGGATCGCCGCCCTTCTCTTCACCATTGCCTGTGCGCTGCGCCTCGCCCGTTTCAATGTCATGCTGGATGATAACGACCGTCCGGCCTGGCAAACCGACTATTTCGTCGGCGTCCCCGCACCGGCGGGTGCGGCACTGGTCATGCTGCCTGTCTATCTGGGCTTCCTCGGGATCTCTCCCGAAGGGCCGGTCGCTATCGCCGCTTGTATCTATACGCTCGGCATCGCCTTTCTGCTGATCAGCCGTCTGCCGGTCTATTCCGGCAAGAGCTCGGGCAGCCGTGTGCGCCGCGAGTTCGTCATGCCGCTGATGCTGGTGGTCGTGCTCTATGCGCTGCTCCTGGCCAGCTTCACCTGGGAGACGATGGCGGTCTCGGCCATCCTCTATCTTGTCTTTCTGGTCTTCAGCATGCGGGCCTACCAGCGCAGGGTCGCGCGTGAGGAAGCCGAGGACGACGTCGAGTAGCGGCACCCCAGCCGCTTCAGGCGGCCTCGGCCTCTTCCTGCTTTTCGGGGAGGGGGCGGCGAACGGCCATCAAGCGGTCGAACATTGCATTGGCGGCCATCGGCTTTTCCGGTCCCGCCGCTAGCGCCACCATCTCGCCGATGGTGAGCGGTTCGAGGGTGCAGATGTTCAAGTGGGGCAGAAGCTGCCGTCTTTCCTGCGGTGCGAGCGCAAAGAAGCTGCGGCCGGCGCCTTGCACATGAATCGGCACGACGCGCGCCTCGGCATTGGCCGCGATCCGGGCGATAGCGCGAAACAGGCGGAAGGCCTTCGGGTCCGGTGTCTCGTCGTCCGGTAGATAGACCGCAAGGCGGCCTTTCCCCCTGAGGCGGCGCACGAGCCGCCGGCTGACGAAGACGTGATGCGCGTTGAAAACGATCGTGCGCGCCAGCGCCCGCCAGGGGTCGAGCCACCAGGCCCGGGCCGAATCCTCGTCGAGGATATGCAGCGTGTCGCTGGGCAGCAGCGCCAGCATCAGCGCCGGCTCCAGACGCGAACGGTGCCAGACCGCATAGATGACGGGCGGTTCGGCGGTGCGCGCGGTGCCGATCGCCCCGTCCTCGATGCGGAAAAGAACCTTCAAAGGCGCGTAGAGAAGAGCCTGGTGCAGGTTGATCTCCAAGCGCAACTGACCGTACAGAGCGGCGGCGAGCCAAAAGGCCAGGACCGCGCTCACAAGCGCTATGGCCATCGTCATTCCGCACCTCCCGCCAGCGGGCCTGTCTCCGCTGCATGATCCGTTCTTGGCGACAACAAGCCGGAGCGATTGACACCCTTACGGCACGCCACTCCACCCGCGCTGCGGCTTCTCACCGCCGACGCCGCGCAGGGTAGCGGAAGATGAAGCGAGGTCAATCGCGATTTCAGGGTGTCATTCCGGCATTCGGTAGTGCACGAATCGGTCCTTGCACACGTCGAAGATGAGCCCGGTCTCGGTAAGAGCGGGACTGGCGAGCGGCATGATCTTCTCAGCTACCTCGGAGGGGTGCGGCAGGGTTTGCGGGTCTTCGCCGGGCATCGCCTGCGCCCGCATCGCCGTGCGCGTCGCGCCCGGATTGACCGCGTTGACCCTCAGCGGCATGTTTTCCGTTTCGTGCGCCCAGGAGCGTACCAACGCTTCGACCGCCGCCTTGGACGCCGCGTAAGGCGCCCAGAAGGCTCGTGCCGAGTGTGCCGCGCCGGAAGACATGACGATGGCCCGCCCGGCATCGGACGCCCTTAGGAGGGGGTCGACGGAACGAATCAAGCGCCAGGTCGCGGTGACGTTGATCTCCATCACCTTCTCGAAGGTTTTCGCCTCCACGTGCCCGATCGGCGAGATGACGCCCAGGATGCCGGCGTTCGCCACCAGGATGTCGAGCTTGCCCCAGCGCTCGTGGATTGCGCCCCCCATGCGGTCGATGCCGTCCATGTCCGTCAAGTCCAGGGGCACCAGCGTCGCCTCGCCGCCCGCCGCCTTGATCTCGTCGTCCAGTTCTTCCAGTCCGCCGATGGTCCGCGCCACGGCAATCACATGCGCTCCCGCCGCGGCGAGATCCTTGGCCAGAAAGTAGCCGATGCCGCGCGAGGCCCCGGTGACGAGGGCGGTCCGGCCGGAAAGATCGATCGAGTGGGGCATGCATGGATTCCTGCAGCTTCAACAGTCCGCCCGTGATATTACGAATCGTGTTTCAGAGAAACCCGGCACGGCCATATTGCAGCGGACGGCAACGGGGCCTACATGCGCGCCGAGCGGGGACGACCCCGACTCAATTCCCTAAAACGGATGAGGACGACCTCATCGCCATTGAATGATGGAGATGAGCATGGCCTGGCTTGTCCTTTTTGCCGCCGGCCTGCTGGAGATCGGCTGGGCCGTCGGCCTGAAATACACCGAGGGCTTCACCCGGCCGTGGCCGACGCTCGTCACAGGTGCTGCGATCATTGCCAGCTTCGCACTGCTCGGGGTTGCGTTGCGCGTCCTGCCGCTCGGAACCGCTTACGCGGTGTGGACGGGGATCGGTGCGGTCGGCACCGTCTTATTCGGGATTCTTCTCTTCGGCGAATCGGCGGACGTACCGCGCCTCATCTGCGTCGGGCTGATCGTGGTGGGCGTCGTCGGGCTGAAGCTGGTCACGCCCTGATCACTGCCCGCCCGCTGCCAGCAGCGAGAGCTGGCGCACATTGTCCGTGCCGTCCTGGTCGGTCAGCCGCGTTGGATAGTCCTTGGTGAAGCAGGCATCGCAGAACTGCGGGGCCTCGTTGTTGCGGGCGGCTTCTCCGACGGCCCGGTAAAGCCCGTCGATGGACAGGAAACCGAGGGAATCGACGCGGATGAACTCGGCCATCTCCTCGACAGACATGCGCGAGGCGAGAAGCTTCGCCGTCGTCGGCGTATCGACGCCGTAGAAGCAGGAGGCGCGCGTCGGCGGCGAGGCGATCCGCATATGGACCTCCTTGGCGCCGGCATCGCGCACCATCTGCACGATCTTCTGGCTGGTCGTGCCGCGCACGATGGAATCGTCCACGAGCACCACCCGCTTGCCCTCGATCGACTTGCGGTTGGCGTTGTGCTTCAGCTTCACGCCCATGTGACGGATGGAATCGGTCGGCTGGATGAAGGTCCGCCCAACGTAGTGATTGCGGATGATGCCGAGTTCGAAGGGAATGCCCGCTTCCTGCGCAAAACCGATCGCCGCCGGCGTACCCGAGTCGGGCACCGGCACCACGATATCGGCCTCGACCGGATTCTCGCGCGCCAGTTCTGCGCCGATCTCCTTGCGCACGTCATAGACGTTGCGCCCCTCGACCGAGGAGTCGGGGCGCGCGAAATAGACATATTCGAAGATGCAGAAGCGCTGCTTGGCCGGCTGGAAGGGGAAGAAGCTTTCAATTCCCTGCTCGGTGGCCACCACCATCTCGCCAGGCTGGAGGTCGCGCACGAAGTGCGCCCCCATGATGTCGAGCGCGCAGGTCTCCGAGGCCAGGATATAAGCGCCCTCGAGCTCGCCGAGGACGAGCGGGCGAATGCCCAGCGGATCGCGACAGCCGATCATCTTTTTCGAGGTGAGCGCGACCAGGGAAAAGGCCCCTTCGAGCTGGCTCACGGCATCGATGAAGCGGGCATTGGTGTGGCGCTCCCTGCTGGTCGCCACCAGATGCATGATCGTTTCGGTATCGGAGGTGGAGGAGAAGATCGAGCCCTGCTTCTGCAGCCGCCGCTGCACGGTCATGGCATTGGTGATGTTGCCGTTGTGCGCGACCGCGAGCCCGCCGTCGGCAAGCTCGGCGAAGAAGGGCTGCACGTTGCGCAGGCCCGAGCCGCCCGTCGTGGCATAGCGCGTGTGGCCGATGGCGCGAGACCCTTTCAGCCGTTCCAGAACGGCGGGCTTGGTGAAAGTGTCGCCGATGAGCCCGATGTGTCGCTCGACATGGAACTGACTGCCGTCGAAGGAGACGATGCCCGCCGCCTCCTGGCCGCGGTGCTGCAGGGCGTGGAGCCCCAACGTCACGATGGCTGCCGCATCCTGGCGTCCGAAAATACCGAAGACGCCGCATTCATCATGGAAATGGTCGTCGGCTTCGCCCGGGAAAGGCAAATCAGTGTTGTCCGCCATTGCTGGCCGCCTCATGCCTTGTTGCTTGCGCTCTGGCGGCCGTTTCGGCCGTCAGTTTTCGTTTGTCTCCGTTCCGGCCGCCGCGTCTGTTTCGGACGACATGCGGTCGAGGATGGACAGTTCCGGATCTTCGGGCATCAGGCCCTGCAGCCATTGCCCCATGCCATCCAGAAGCGGGCGCGACTTGGCTTCGGCCACCCATGTCGGAGGGTTCGAGCCCAAAAGCCAGTTCAGGAACAGAAGCGCCACCGCCACCACCAGTATGCCGCGCGCCGCGCCGTAGAGAAAGCCCAGCGTCCGGTCGAGCGCGCCGATTCGCGAATCGATGATGAAGTCGGCGACCTTCATCGTGATCACCGTCGCGATGATCAGCGTCACGAAGAAAACCGCTGCGGCCGCCACCACCAGCGCGATGATCGCACTTCCTATATAGGGAGTCACATAGGGCAGCACCAAGGGGTAGAGCAAATAGGCGGCCACCGCCGCGATCGCCCACGAGGCGATCGACAGGACTTCGCGGGAAAACCCCCGCACCATGGCCAGCATCGCCGAGACCAGCGTGAAACCGACGAGGATTCCGTCAAGCAGTGTGATTGGCATTGTCACCCCAACTCCATATCAGGCGGCATGCCCCCGCACCGATATCCTGCTCATCTTCCGGCCTGCCAGCCGCCATTTCTTTTTCTTCCGTCACGGTGCGCGGGACGCCGCTATCCGGGCGACAAGGTCCGCAAGCGCCTCCGGCCGCTGCGCGTTTGCCGAGATGCCGCCCGCCGGCTCCTCGTTTCCCGGTGGCATCACGGCCTGGGCGAAGCCCAGCTTCTCGGCTTCCTTGAGCCGGGTTGCCGCATGGGCCACCGGTCGCACCGCGCCCGAAAGGCTGATTTCGCCGAAATAGACGCAATCGGCGGGCAGAGCAAGCCCGGTAAGCGAGGAGACGAGCGCCGCGGCCACGGCAAGGTCCGCCGCAGGCTCCGAGATGCGGTAGCCACCGGCCACGTTGAGATAGACGTCGTGGGTGGCGAACCGCACGCCGCAATGGGCCTCCAGCACGGCGAGCACCATGGAAAGCCGCGCCGTGTCCCAGCCCACCACCGCCCGCCGCGGCGTGCCGAGGGGGGAGGGGGCGACCAGCGCCTGGATTTCCACAAGGACGGGCCGCGTGCCCTCCATTCCGGCGAAGACCGCCGCTCCGGGAGCGGCGGCAGTGCGCTCGCCCAGGAAAAGCTCGGAGGGGTTCGGCACCTCGGCAAGGCCCCTGTCGCCCATGGCGAAGACGCCGATTTCATCGGTCGGGCCGAAACGGTTCTTCACGGTGCGCAGGATGCGGTAGTGGTGGCCGCCTTCGCCCTCGAAATAGAGCACGCCGTCGACCATGTGCTCGACCACGCGCGGGCCGGCGATCTGGCCTTCCTTGGTGACATGGCCGACGAGCACGATGGCCGCTCCCGTGGATTTCGCGTAGCGGATCATGGCCTGCGCTGCCGCGCGAACCTGCGTGACGGTCCCCGGCGCGGATTCGGCGAGATCCGTCCACAACGTCTGGATGGAATCGAGAATGACGAGATCCGGCCGCGGCCCCTCGCCGATGGTGGCCAGGATGTTTTCCACATTGGTCTCGGCGGCGAGCTCCACCGGCGTTTCCGCCACGCCAAGGCGCTGGGCCCGAAGCCTGATCTGCGCCACCGCCTCCTCGCCCGAGACATAGACGATGCGCAGGCCCTTGGAGGCGAGTGCAGCGGCAGCCTGGGTGAGCAGCGTCGATTTGCCGATGCCGGGATCGCCACCCACGAGAAGGGCCGAGCCGCGCACGAAGCCGCCGCCCGTGGCACGGTCGAGTTCGCCGATGCCCGTGACGATCCTCGGCGCGTCCTCGATGTCGCCCGAAAGCGTCGTCAGCGCGACCGGCCGGCCGGCCCGCGCCTTTCG
>NZ_JBHSUM010000124.1:0-12530 GCF_042660605.1 Nitratireductor sp. GCM10026969 | reverse complement strand
CGACGCGGTCTTCCCGCCGCGCCCAATCGCCCGGCCGGAGCGCGTCCATGCTCGCCGTCAGCAAGGACTTCTCGCTCACCGCGCCCGCGGCGGCGGCAGCCTGCATCTCCGCCGCCTCGCGCCGGAAACGACGCAGATAAAGCGGCCCGCCGGCCTTGGGCCCCGTGCCCGACAGCCCTTCCCCACCGAAGGGCTGGGAACCGACGACGGCGCCGATCTGGTTGCGATTGACGTAGAGATTGCCGGCATGGACGCTGTCCACCACCTCCTGCACACGTGCGTCGATGCGCGTGTGAAGCCCGAAGGTCAGGCCATATCCCTTTGCGTTGACTCGGGAAATCACCTTGCCGAGTTCTTCCGCCTCGAAGGTCGCCACGTGCAGGACGGGCCCGAAGATCTCGCGCTCCATTTCCTCGATTCCAGAAACCTTGAAAGCGCTCGGCGCCACGAAGCGGCCGCCCTCGGGTCGCCCGATCCTGGCGATTAGCCGCCCTTCGTCCTCCATCCGCCGGCAATAATCGGAAATTCCCGACAGTGCCTCCTCGTCGATGACGGGCCCGACATCGGTGTCGATGCTCCACGGATCGCCCACGCAGAGCGCCTCCATCGCCCCATTGAGCATCCCGACGATGCGCTTCTCAACGTCTTTCTGCACATAGAGGATGCGCAGGGCCGAGCAACGCTGGCCAGCGCTCTGGAAGGCGGAGGCCAGGATGTCGCGCACGGCCTGCTCGGGCAAGGCGGTCGAATCGACGATCATGGCGTTGAGCCCGCCGGTCTCGGCGATCAGCATCGTATCGGGTGCCGCCGTCTCGGCAAGCTGCCGCTCGATCAGGCGCGCCACCTCGACCGAGCCGGTGAAGCAGACACCGCCGATTCGCGGATCGGCGGTAAGCGGGGCACCGACACCCGGCCCGTCGCCGGGCAGAAGCTGCAGCACGTCCTCCGGCACCCCTGCCTCGTGCATCAGGGCGGCCGCCCGCGCGGCGATCAGGCAGGTCTGCTCCGCCGGCTTGGCGATGACGGCGTTGCCGGTCACCAGCGCGGCGGCGATCTGGCCGGTGAAGATGGCGAGCGGGAAGTTCCACGGCGAGATGCAGACGATGACGCCCCGCGCCTCGATGCCTGCTTCCGCGTGCGGCGCCCCGTTGGCGTAGTAGCGCAGGAAGTCCACCGCCTCGCGCACCTCGGCGATGCCGTCGGGCAGCGACTTTCCGGCCTCGCGCGCGGCAAGCGCGAAGAACTCGCCGGCATGCGCCTCGTAAAGGTCGGCGATGCGCCGCAGTATATCGGCCCTCTCCTCGACCGGCTTCGTGGCCCATCCCGGCTTGGCGGCAAGCGCCAGGCCGACGGCCTCGCGCGCCTGCCCGGGCGAAGCGTCGGTGACCGTGCCGACCACCTCGTTGGTGCGCGCCGGATTGACGATCGTGCGCGCCTTCCCCGCACCCGCCGCTCGCGTCATCGGCCGCGCCTCCCAGCGCCGCGGTGCCTTGAAGGCAAGCCGCGCCGCCTCGATCTCGGCCATGGTGCCCGGGTCGGTAATGTCCCACCCCTTCGAATTGCGCCGCCCCGGTCCGAAAAGCATGGCCGGCGCCGGGATCACGGGATTGCTTGCCGTCTCGTGCGTTTCGACCATGGTGAAGGGATCGCGCGCGATTTCCTCAGCGCTCACGTCCTCATCGACGATCTGGTGCACGAAGGAGGAATTGGCGCCGTTCTCCAGCAGGCGGCGCACCAGATAGGCGAGCAGGTCCTCGTGCGCCCCGACCGGGGCGTAGATCCGGCAGCGCGTGCCCTCCCGTCGGCGGACGATCTCGTGCAGCGATTCGCCCATCCCGTGCAGGCGCTGGAACTCGAAAGCGTCCTTGTCCTCCGCCATGGACAGCACCGCCGCCACCGTGTGCGCGTTGTGCGTGGCGAATTGCGGGTAGATGCGGTCCGTCATCGACAGGAGCTTGCGCGCACAGGCGATATAGGAGACGTCCGTGTTGGCCTTGCGCGTGAAGACGGGATAGCCCTCAAGCCCCATCACTTGGGCGCGCTTGATCTCGGTGTCCCAGTAGGCGCCCTTCACCAGCCGCACCATGATCCTGCGCTCGAGCCTGCCGGCCAGCGCATGGAGCCAGTCAAGCACGTAAGGCGCACGCTGGCCGTAGGCCTGCACGACGACGCCGAACCCGTCCCAACCCGCGAGCGAGGAATCGGAAAGCACACGCTCGATCACGTCGAGAGACAGGTCGAGCCGGTCCGCCTCCTCGGCATCCACGTTCAGCCCCATCTTCGCCGCGCGCGCCGCCTGCGCGAGCATCAAAAGGCGCTCGGCCATGACCGGCAGCACGCGCTCCCTTTGCACCGCCTCGTAACGGGGATGAAGCGCGGAAAGCTTCACCGAAATGCCGGGGTTGGCGCGGATATCCGTGCTGCGGGCCTCCCCCGCCAGCGCGTTGATCGCCTGCCGATACGCCTCGAAATAGCGCGCGGCATCCGTTTCCGTCCGCGCCGCCTCGCCCAGCATGTCGTAGGAGTAGGTGTACCCCTTCTCGGTGTTGGAACGCCCGCGCCGGATCGCCTCGCCGATGGTGCGGCCGAGCACGAACTGCTCGCCCATCTCGCGCATGGCGGCGGCAACGGCGGTGCGAATGACAGGCTCGCCCAGCCGGCGCACCATGGCACGCAAAGTGGCCTCCACGCCGCTGCCCCGCTCGTCGAGCACGCGGCCCGTCAGCATGAGCGCCCAGGTGGACGCGTTGACGAAGATCGAGGCGGACTCTCCCGAATGGGCGGACCAGTCGTGCGGGGCGATCTTGTCGCGGATGAGATCGTCGACCGTCTCGGCGTCCGGCACGCGCAACAGCGCCTCCGCCAGGCACATCAGCGCCACCCCCTCGCTGGTCGAAAGCCCGTATTCGGATAAAAAGGCCTCCATCAGATGCCGGTCCGAACGCGCCCGGACCGCGCGTACCAGTTCAACCGCCTGCGCCGAGATCGCCTCGCGGCGCGCCACCGACAGGCGCGCCATTTCAACCAGTTCGTCAAGCGCGGCCTGCTCCCCGGCGAGGTAGTGCGCGCGGATCGTCTCGCGCAGATGATCCAGATCGGATGCGGTCATCGTTCACCTCTCTGTCGGCACAAGGCACCTTCAATATCATATGGTGCTTTGCCTACCGGTCTAAAGTCAAAAGCTTGCCAGTCCTTCCAGACTAATTTATGCGCTCATGACAGGACATACAGGCTACACAGATCATGAATGCAAACCTCTTAGACCGCATTGACCGTAACATACTCGACACGCTGTCCAAGGACGGCCGGCTCTCCATTGCCGCGCTGGCCAAACGTGTGGGTCTGTCCAAGACCCCGGTTCAGGCCCGCCTTCGCCGGCTGGAGAAGGACGGCTTCATCCGCGGCTATGCGGCGATCATCGACCGCGAGCGCATGGGGGAAGGTCATATCGCCTTTATCCAGGTGACGCTCTCCGACACCCGTTCGACGGCGCTCGAGGCCTTCAACCGCGCCGCGCTGGCGATGCCGGAAATCGACCAGTGCCACATGATCGCTGGAAGCTTCGACTATCTTCTGAAGGTGCGCACGCGGGATATCCGCTCCTATCGCCGGGTGCTGGGCGAGAAGCTCTCGGAGCTGCCGCACGTCTCCCACACCTCCACCTTTGTCGCCATGGAGACGGTGAAGGACCTGTGACGCCTTCGCATTTGCCTGCGCCCCGGAACATGCTATGCGCGAGCCCGTCTCGAATGGGGATATGCGTATGACGGAACTGGGTGTCGCCGCGGTCGGTGAATGCATGCTGGAACTCTCCGGCGGGGAAAGCGGCAACTGGCGCATGGGCCATGCCGGTGACACGTTCAACACGCTGTGGACCTTGCGCGCACTGACGCCGAAAACGATTCCCGCAGACTACGTCAGCGCCTTCGGCGACGACCCCTTCTCGGCCGATCAGAAAGCCTTCTTCGCCCAAAGCGGCATTGGCACGGCCGCCAGCCCCGTCATCGCCGGCCGGCGCCCGGGCCTTTACGCCATCACGCTCGACGGCGCCGAACGCTCCTTCACCTATTGGCGCGCCGATTCGGCCGCGCGATGCCTCGCCGACGACCCGGCCTCCCTTGGAAAAAGTCTGCAAAACCGGAAGCTTGTCTATTTTTCCGGAATCACTTTGGCAATTCTGGAACCCCCTGCCCGCAGAACGCTGATCGAAGCGCTCCGGCAGGCACGCAAGGCAGACAGCCGCATCGCCTTCGACCCGAATTACCGGCCGCGCCTGTGGGCCTCCTCTCAGGAGGCGCGCGCGGCAAACGACGCGGCACTCGCCGTTACGGACATCGCCCTGCCGACCTTCCCTGACGAACAGCAGCTTTACGGCGATGCCGATCCTCGCGAAACGACTGCCCGCCTCGCCCGGGCCGGGGTGCGCGAATGCATCGTCAAGAACGGCTCCGAGCCGACGGTACTGGCTGGGGGCGGTGAAATGGCGACCGTTTCCGCCTGCCGCGTGACCCATCCCGTCGACACCACCGGCGCCGGCGATTCCTTCAACGGCGCCTATCTCGCGGCGCGGCTTGCCGGCGACGCGCCGCAGGACGCCGTCCGCCGTGCCCATCGCGTGGCGGCGGCAGTGATCCAGGTTCACGGCGCCCTGGCGCCATTCGACATGTTATGCAAGGCCTTCGAAAACGAAGCTGAGGAAAACTGAACGACCCAAGCCCTGCTGTGAATCGCCACAGTGGGAGGCGTACACCCCCTCTCTTGCGATTTCTAACACTTAGCCTTCGGCTAAGCTATTGAAATCGCTTTCTCCCCCACCAAGGGGGAGATAGGCGCGGGCACAGGCGCCTTTTCCCGCAACAGTCGATGCCGGTGACTGGCTGCAAGGCTGACGCAGCCTCTATCTCCCCCTTGGTGGGGGAGAAAGCAAATTCTTGGGCTTAGCGCAGCTAAGTCCGTAGAATTTGCAAGAGAGGGGGCCTTCGCCGTCGCGTAGCAGGCGCCGAGGCGCCGGTCACGCCCGCTTACGGCGAAGATCGGGCGGCGTCGCCTCCTCGGAAAGCTGGCGCACCGCCTCCTCGAGAGTGAGCGCGCTTTGCTCACGCGAACCCAGCCGGCGGATGTTGACCGAACCTTCCTCCGCCTCGCGCTTGCCGCACACGAGGATCACCGGCACCTTGGCCAGTGAGTGCTCGCGCACCTTGTAGTTGATCTTCTCGTTGCGCAGGTCGGTCTCGGCGATCAGGCCCGCGTCCCTGAGACGTTCAGCCACGTCTTGTGCGTAGGAATCGGCGTCGGAAGTGATGGTGGCTACCACCACCTGCACCGGCGCGAACCAGAGCGGGAAATGCCCGGCGAAGTTCTCGATGAGGATGCCGAGGAAGCGTTCCATCGAGCCGCAGATGGCGCGATGGATCATTACCGGCTGCTTCTTCTCCGAATCCTTGTCTATGTAGAAGGCGCCGAAGCGTTCCGGCAGGTTGAAGTCGATCTGGGTGGTGCCGCATTGCCATTCGCGGCCGATCGCGTCCCTCAGCACGTAATCGAACTTCGGCCCGTAGAATGCACCGTCGCCGGGATTGATCGCCGTCTTGATCCGCCCGCCGGAGCGCTCGGCAATCTGCTCCAGAACGCCGCTCATGATCTCCTCGGCATGGTCCCACAGCGCATCCGATCCCACGCGCTTCTCCGGCCGCGTGGAAAAGAAGACCGTGATCTCCTCGAAGCCGAAATCCGCATAGGTCGACAGGATCAGGTCATTGATCTTCAGGCACTCCTCGGCAAGCTGCTCCTCGGTGCAGAAGATGTGCGCATCGTCCTGGGTGAAACCGCGCACGCGCATCAGCCCGTGCAGCGCGCCGGACGGCTCGTAGCGGTGCACCGCGCCGAATTCCGCCATCCGGATCGGTAGATCGCGATAGGACTTCAAGCCGTGCTTGAAAATCTGCACGTGGCCCGGACAGTTCATGGGCTTGAGGGCGAAGGTGCGTTTGTCCTCCGCCTCCTCGTCGGCGCACTCGACCTTGAACATGTTCTCCTTGTACCAGCCCCAGTGACCGGAGGTCTGCCACAGGGAATGGTCGAGTACCTGCGGTGCGTTGACCTCCTCGTAGTCGGCTGCCAGGCGCCGGCGCATATAGGAGACGAGGTTCTGGAACATGCGCCAGCCCTTGGAGTGCCAGAAGACGACCCCCGGCCCCTCCTCCTGGAAATGGAACAGGTCCATTTCGCGCCCAAGGCGGCGATGGTCGCGCTTTTCCGCCTCCTCCAGCATCCTGAGATAGGCGTCGAGCTGCTCCTGGTTGGCCCAGGCCGTGCCGTAGATGCGCGTGAGCATGGCGTTGTCGGCATCGCCCCGCCAGTAGGCCCCGGCGACCTTCATGAGCTTGAAGGCCTTGCCGATCTGGCCGGTCGAAACCATGTGCGGCCCGCGGCAGAGGTCGAACCATTCGCCCTGCGCATAGATCTTGACGTCCTCCCCGTCAGGGATGGCGTCGATCAGTTCGACCTTGTAGTTCTCGCCTTTCTCCGCGAAAACTTTTTTCGCCTTCTCGCGCGACCACACGTCTTTGGTGAACCGCTCATTGCGGTCGATGATCTCGCGCATCTTCTTCTCGATGGCCGGGAAATCGTCCGGGGTGAAGGGCTCGTTGCGCGCGAAGTCATAATAGAAGCCGTTCTCGATCACCGGGCCGATGGTCACCTGCGTGCCGGGCCACAATTCCTGCACGGCCTCGGCCAGGACGTGGGCGCAATCATGCCGGATCAGTTCCAGCGCGCGCGGGTCGTCGCGGGTGACGATCTCGACGCGCCCGTCGCGGCCCACAGGGTCGGAAAGGTCGCGCAGGGTGCCGTCGAGCGCGTAGGCCACGGCCTTCTTGGAAAGCGATTTGGAGATGGCGCCGGCGATCTCCGCGCCGGTCGTCGCGGCGTCGAATTCGCGGACGGAGCCATCGGGAAATGTCAGGGAGACCTTGCCCCCTTGCTGGGCTTGGAAATTCATGGTCGACATAATTTTCTCCGCTATCCAGTCCCGCTTACGAACGCGGGTGGTTGATCATCGGCGGCCAATCGCCGCCGGCGGACATTTAGTCGACCTCCCCGCCAGCGTAAACCCTCGTCCCCGTTCTTTCAGCCCAGGCGCCAATAGCGCCACGGCGCCCACCATCCGTGGCGTGGCTGCAAGCGTTCCGGCACGGGATCAACCCCATGGGTGCCCCCCGGCCCGCAGCGAACAAAACGGAACAGTCCCATAAAGCCGCCCGCCCACAGCCCGTGCCGGGCTATCGCCTCGTAGGCGTATTCCGAGCAGGTGGGAAAATGCCGGCAGGAACCGCCGACAAAGCCGGAAAGCGTCAACTGATAGAAGCGCACGAGCCCCGTGCCGAAGAGCCGGCCAGGCGTCTTCGGCCAGGGACCCTGCCAATTGCGGGAGCGGTACGAAGATGCGTCAGCTTTGGCCATCATCGCGCTCCTTCAGGACGCGCCGCGTTCCGGCAACCAGTGCGGGATAGGCATCGGTCGCCGTGCGCCAAGCGCTTCGCCTCAAGCGGCCCTGCCGGCGCGCTTTTTCTCGATCTGGTCGATGCAGTCGACCACCGCATCGAAGGTGAGCAGCGTGGAAGCGTGGCGCGCCTTGTAGTCCCGCACGGGCTCCAGATATTTCAGGTCGGCGAAGCGTCCGTTGGGCGGCGGCCCGTTCTCCTTGAGCATGCGGTACATGGCCTCCCGCACGGCTCGCAACTCCCCGGCCTCGGCGCCCACCACATGACGCGCCATGATCGAGGATGCGGCCTGTCCGAGCGCGCAGGCCTTCACCTCGTGCGCGAAATCGGTCACCACGCCGTCGGTCATCTTCAGATCGACGTCCACCGTCGACCCGCAAAGCTTCGAGTGGGCCCGCGCGCTCGCATCCGGCTCGGCCAGACGGCCGATTCGCTCGATGTTTCCGGCAAAGCCAAGAATTTTCGCGTTGTAGACGTCGTCGATCATGAATTTCCGCCTGACGGCGCGCATCAAGCATTGCTTGTCGCGCAGGTCTCTTTCATTCGCGCTTCCGACAAACTATATAATGATGGCATCCGGTCGAGGGCAAGAAGCGTATAATTATTGCCGCGGCCGGCATCAAAGCCGCCTTACGGGCGGGACTGTAGACAGTTCCTTCAACCCGCGAAAGGCTGTGAACCGTTCAACTCGTCCCTGCTGAGACAGGGACTACGGGAGACGCCTTATTATGGACGCGATTATCAAAAGCTTCCCTCCGCGCAGCGACAAGGGCACGTTGGTGGAGCCGAAGAGCTATCTCGACAAGCCGGTCACCGATCGGCCGAGCATCGAGGAAGCCGAAGCCGCCGTTCGCACGCTCTTGCGCTGGACGGGCGACGATCCGGATCGCGAAGGGTTGAGGGAGACGCCGCAGCGCGTCGTGAAAGCATTCCGCGAGATGTTTGCCGGCTACGACCAGTGCGCCGCCGAAGAACTCGGCCGCACCTTCGAGGAAGTGGCCGGCTATGACGATCTGGTGCTCATCAGGGATATTCCCTTCCACTCCCATTGCGAGCATCACATGGTGCCGATCATCGGCAAGGCGCATGTCGGCTATCTGCCGGCGGGCCGGGTGGTTGGCCTGTCCAAGATCGCCCGGGTGGTCGACATCTTCGCGCGCCGCCTGCAGACGCAGGAAGCCATGACGGCGCAGGTCGCCGGCGTCATCCAGGACGTGCTGCAGCCGCGCGGCGTGGCCGTCATCATCGAGGCCGAGCACATGTGCATGTCCATGCGCGGCATCCAGAAGCAGGGCTCGACCACGCTGACCACCACCTTCACCGGCCTCTTCAAGGAAAAGCCGGAAGAGCAGGTCCGCTTCATGACGCTGGCCCGCGACCCGCGCAACGGCTGACACCATGTCGCAGATCGCCTTTGCTCCCCCCTCCTCCGACAAGAACGCGCTGGAGGAGGGCCGGGACTTCACGCCGCGTTTCGACGCCAATGGACTCATCACCGCGGTCGTCACCGATGTTGGAGACGGGCGCCTGCTGATGGTCGCCCACATGAATGCGCAGGCACTCGCCAGGACGCTCGAGACCGGAATCGCCCATTACTGGTCGCGCTCCCGCTCCACCCTGTGGATGAAGGGCGAGACCTCCGGCAACGTCCAGCATGTCGTCTCCCTCAGCACCGACTGCGACCAGGATGCGGTGCATCTCAGCGTTCGTGTCGCCGGCGACGGTGCAACCTGTCACACGGGCCGGCGTTCCTGCTTCTACAGGAATGTGGGTCTCGAAGACGGCCGTCCGGTACTCGCGGAGCAGGATTGAGCCTCATCCGATTGTCGGGCTGGCGCCGAAGCGCTCCCGCATTCATAAATTGGATACGGTCCCGCACCAGAATTGAACGGGGGCGAGGAGACAACCGATGCTCGATTGGGCGTCCATACGCGCAAGACAGGACGGCCGGGAGGACTCCCCGCCCGCGCAAGCTGCCACCGGACAATCGACGATCGCGCCCCCCGGCACCGGCATCGCCCTTGCGCTCGGCGGCGGCGCTGCCCGCGGATGGGCCCATATCGGCGTACTGAGGGCGCTGGACGAGGCGGGCATCCCCATCGGCATGATCGCCGGCACCTCTATCGGCGCCCTCGTGGGCGGCTGCTATCTCGCCGGCAAGCTGGATGAACTCGAGGATTTTGCCCGCTCGCTCACCCGCCGCCGCATTTTCGGCCTGCTCGACTTCAATTTCGGCGGCAGCGGCCTTTTCGGGGGCATGAGGCTGACGAATCGCATGCGCGAGCACCTCGACGGCATCACCTTTGCCGAATTGTCGCGGCCTTTCGTGTGCGTGGCCGCCGAAATCCGCACCGGTCACGAGGTGTGGCTGTCCAGCGGATCGCTGATCACGGCCATGCGCGCCTCCTATGCGCTGCCAGGCGTGTTCGAGCCGGTCGTCTGCAACGGGCGCGTTCTGGTTGACGGGGCGCTGGTGAACCCCGTGCCCGTCTCCGTCTGCCGCGCCTACGAACAGCCGCTCGTGGTGGCGGTGAACCTGCATTACGACCTCTTCGGCCGCGCCGCCGTCATAAAGCATTCCGCCGACCTGCCGGAGATGGAAGACAAGCAGGCGGACGGGCGCAAGACACCGCTCGTCGTGGACAAGGGCCCCCGTCAGCGCAACATGCGGCTGGGCATAACGGGCGTCATGGTGGAGGCCTTCAACATCATCCAGGACCGCATTTCCCGCGCCCGCATGGCGGGCGACCCGCCGGACATGTCGCTGCAGCCCAAGCTCGGCCATATCGGCCTGACGGAGTTCTATCGCGCCGACGAAGCCATCGCGCTCGGCTACGAGGTGGCAAGGGCGCAACTCAGAGAACTGGAACGGCTCCTCACCGTCGTCGCATAGAGCGCTTTCGGTAAAAGCACTTGCCATCGCACAAATGCAGTGAAGCGAGCGCACTCCGCTCCAAGCCACCCCGGCAGCGCCGTGACAGCCGGATGGCAGATATGGTTCATAACAGAATTGTTTATAAATTATAAGGACTTGCGTCACAATTGCGACATAGTTCTGCCGTGAAAGACGGCTGCGGGGGCATTCATATTTTGAGGATATTATGAAAATCTATAATCCGTACGACAGAAGCACATCCTATCCAGGCAATGTCGAGAGTACCCCGATACACAGGGGCGTGCCTGGGAACGTGAACACCGAGGACTATATCAATTCCCTCAAGAACGGCGGCTACACCCGGGGCGAGCCGTTCGTGGGCGAGAACGGTGGCATCGAGGACTATATTAATTCCCTCAGGAATGGCGGCTACACCCGGGGCGTGCGCGGAACGTTCTACGACGAGGACGGCAATGAAATCTCCCCTTACGATGCCCTTAACGACCGCGGCGCCGCGGACGATTCCGCCGGCAACGACGATGGCGGCTACACCCGGGGCGTGCCCGGGAACGGCAACATCGAGGACTATATCGCCTTTCTCCAGAACGGTGGCTACACCCGGGGTGTGCGCGGAACGTTCTACGACGAGGACGGCAATGAAATCTCCCCTTACGATGCCCTTAACGACCGCGGCGCCGCGGACGATTCCGCCGGCAACGGGGACGACCGCGCCGCGAATGAGCCCGGCGGCAACGAGGACGACCGCGCCGCGAACGAGCCCGCTGGTAACGGCGACGACCGTGCCGCGAACGAGCCCGCCGGCAACGAGCACGATGGCTACACTCAGGGCGTGAACGGGGGCGGCAACATCGCGGACTATATCGCCTCTCTCAAGAACGGCGGCTATACCCGCGGCGTGGCGCCCCATGACAAGGACGGCAATGAGATCTCCCCCTACGATCTCCTCAATGACCGCGCCACGAACGAGCCCGCCGGCAACGAGAATGGTGGCTACACCCAGGGCGTGAACGGGGACAGCAACATCGCGGACTATATCGCCTCTCTCAAGAACGGCGGCTATACCCGGGGCGTGCGCGGAACGTTCTACGACGAAGACGGCAATGAAATCTCCCCCAACGACCTCTTCGGCGACCACGCCGCGGATGAGCCGGGTCGCGGCGAGATTCCCCATCTCGACAGCACACCGATGCCGACACAGGAAATCGATAACGGCACTGCCCATCTGCCGATCGCATAAACGGCGAATCGGTTAACGTTCAGAACGAAGGCTCCGGCGGAACACTGCCGGAGCCTTTTCTGGGAATGGCTTGCGATCGTATCGGCCTGGCGACATTCCCGCGCGCCAATGAGATCGTAGCGTTCGGCCACGAGGCCACGAGGCGCAGCCGGGTGAATGAAAGCGCCACTTCGGCGCTGTTTGCCGCCGCTCCATCACGCAGCTCCGCGCCCAACGTTTGAAGAAAACACTTATATAGAATAAGCACTTAAGCCTTGACATCGCGATGTCTTCGCTGCCAAGCACTCGGATAGAACGCCCTATGAAGGCTGCAAGCGTCTCCGGTCGTTCATTTGCATCTGCTCCGCTTGAATATTTGGAATCTGGAGAGGAATGCCATTTGAAATAATGGTCCAATTTATATCTAATTGTACTAGAGTACATTGTTTCACATTGAAAAGCATTGTGAAAAGATAAAAACACGTCATGACAGGACTGATCATAATCATGACATAATCCTGTCGTTTCAGACGCTTCGTTCATTTACGAATTTTTAGAGCATAGAGGTGTTTAAAATGGCAATTCTTGCTACGATTACTGATCAACTCGGAAATTCCACTCCGATCGAGAACGGCGGATCCCTCCCCGCACAGGACGCGCAAGCGGTGCGCGTCGCGGCAGGCGAGAACGACGTGACGCTGTGCCGCGACGGCGACGACCTTCTGGTCGACTTCGCGGGCGGAGAGCAGCTCCGTCTCGAGGGCTTCTATGCCGAAGACGGCCAGACGCCCCTCTTCTATCTCCAGGGAATCGACGGCAATTACGCGCCGCACGACGTGCCCGAGGCGCAGGATGCCTGTGCCGTCCCCGGGGCCGGTGCAGCAGCGGCCGGCGCAGGTGCCGCCGGCAGCGGCGC
>NZ_JBHSUM010000123.1:0-12532 GCF_042660605.1 Nitratireductor sp. GCM10026969 | reverse complement strand
CAATTTCCGGCTAATTCCTGTCGAATATTCTGAACGGGGGATTGCTGGCATGCTCCCCGGAACATGGTGAACTTATCTCTGAGGCAGATGTCCGATTGGTCCGCGTAGCCGTCCGGCTGCCACTCGGCGAAAAGGGGGCCGAGAGCAGTAGGTCCGCTTGCGGCCGTCGGGAAGCGATAGCGGACGTCTCAGACGTACGAAAGCCTCTCATGCAGGGGCCAGACACGCCGATTATTGGCAAACGATCAGTGGGATTACGGGCGCAAGTCCCGCAGATAGGGATTGGCGGCTGCCGAGGCGGCAAAGTCCTGCGGCCGGATATCTGTGAAGATAAGCTTTTCGGACGGGCCGTCCGCTGCGGCGAGCAGGCTGCCGTCGGGCGCGGCGATTGTGGAAAGCCCGGCATAGGAGAACAGGCCGTCCGCACCACAATGATTGACATAGGCCACGAACACTTGGTTCTCGAAGGCGCGGACGGGGATCATCTTGCGCGCGATCAGCTCGGCATGGTCACTCGTGGGCAGGGCGGTTGGCACAGCAACGAGATCGACGCCCGCCTGTGCCAGGCGGCGGACGTTTTCGGGGAATTCGACGTCGTAGCAGATGAGGATGCCGATCCGGATGCCGCCGTGCTGGACTATCCGGGCCGAAGGCTGCTCGGCGGCGAAGAGGTTGCGTTCGTAGTCGCTGTAGAGGTGGGACTTGCGGTAGATGACAGGCTCCTGGCGTCCATCAACGAAGACCGCGCTGTTGTAAGCGCAGCCCTTCGCTGCTTCGGCGAAGCCGGCAAGGACTGCAATCCCCGCCTCCAGTGAGATCAGCGCCAGCTTGGCGACGATCTCGCCGTCCGGCGGCCTGGCCAGCCGGTGCATGTCGTCTCCCGCGCCGTATCCCGGCAGGGCGAGTTCGGGCGTGATCAGGAACTCCGCCCCGGCGGCCGCCGCATCGCGTGCGGCATTCCCGATGCGGGCGAGGTTGGCTGCCTGATCGACGGCGCCCGCCTTCATCTGGAATGCCGCAATCCGCATCATTTTTCCTCCGAGCTCATCGCGCCCAGGAGCCGCGGCAGGTCACCAAAGTGGGCGATCAGCGAGAAGACGAGGGCCGCGATCGCCACGAAGAAGATTGAGACAGAAGCCATTGTCGGCGTGTAGCCGTAACGCAGCGCGTTGAAAATCTTGATGGGCAGCGTCTCCATGGTGAAGCCGACGGTCATATAGACAACGATGTACTCGTTGAGCGACAGCACGAAGGCAAAGGCATAACCCGAAATGAGATAGGGTAGGATAAGCGGCAGGACGACTGTGCGCAGTACCGTGCGCTCGTCGGCGCCCATGGTCGCGGCGACCTCGACCAGAGAACGGTCGATTGAGGAGAAGCCGAGCGAGAGGGTCACCAAAGGCAGCGTGACGAAGAAGATTGCATGGCTGATGACGGCGGTCCAGGGCTGGCCGTAGAAGCCAATGGTGGCCCAGAAGGTGAGCAGGCCGAGCGCCGTGATAACCGGTGGCAGGATGAAGGGCGCCACGCCGAGAAGGCGGAAGACGTTTGCCCAAGGTGCCACGCGCCGCCAGAGAAACCAGGAAAGCGGCAGTGCGATGATCACGGCGAGCGCGGCGGAAAAGGCGGCAAGCAGAACCGAGGCGATGAGGGCCGCGCGCCAACCCGGATCGGTGAAGATCTGGCTGTACCAGGCGATGGAAAAACCCTGCGGCGGGAAGGACAGGGATTGTCTCTCGTTGACCGACACCCCGGCGACGACGATCAGCGGGCCGGCGAGAAAGAGCGCCACAAGTGCGAAACCGAGCCGGCGCAGAAAGGTTTCCATCATGCGACCTCCTTGCGCCCGCCGACGAGCAAGGTGAGCCCCACCAATGCCAGCGAGATGAGCACCAGGAAGACTGCCATTGCGGCGGCAAAGGGCATGTTGGACTGGTAGATCGCCTGGTCGGTAATGTGTACCGAGAGCGTCCAGTGCTGGGGCCGTCCAAGGATCTGTGGCAGGAGATAGGACCCAAGGGCGAAGACGAAAACCATGATCAGCGTTGCGACGATCGTGTTGCGCAGCGCTGGCACTATGATGCCGAAGAAGCCCCGCAGCGGCGAGGCTCCTAATGTGCGTGCGGCCTCGAGAAGCGTCGGGTCGAGTCGCACCAGGGCGGGGTAAAGCACCAGGATCGTGTAGGGGAGGGCCTGGTAGACCATGCCGGTCAGCACCGCGCCGATGCCCGGCAGCAGGGCTTGGGATTCCGACATCAGCCCAAGAGGGACGAGAAGGTTCGTAATGCCTGCCGTGCGCGAGAACAGCGTCGACCAGGCGAAGCCGATGATGACTTCCGATAGTGAAAGCACCGAGAGCAGGCAGACGAGCCACACGATCTGCACGCGCCGCGAGGCTTTGGTCAGGAGATAGGTGAAAGGGAAGGCAATCGCCACGCAGATCACGGCGACCGTGATCGCAAGCATCAGCGAGAAACCGAGCACGCCCCCGAAGAAGGCGCTCAGGAAGCGCGCATAATTGTCGATGACGAAGTCGGGCGTGTAGAAACCGCCCTGCTGGCGCCGGAAGAAGCTGACCGCGATCATGGTCGAGAAGGGAACCACGAAGAAGACGATCAGCATGATTGCGGGAAAGGCCAGCGGAGCGTAGTCGGCGATCGTGCGGGGCGGCTCGCGTTTCATTGTTTCAGGACCACGCAGCTGTCCGCCGGAAGAACCACATTCACCTCAGCACCGGCCGTGATATCGCCGCGTTCGCGGGGCGTGGTCACGGCGACAATGGTCGTGCCGCTGGCATCGACGAAGGTCTCGATCGTGCCGCCGAGATCGCGAATGAAGGTGACCTTCCCGCGAATGCCGCCGTTGGCGTTTTTCGCCAGATGCACGTCTTCCGGTCGGATCGAGATGAGCCCCTTGGCCATCCCGTTGGGTAGCGAAAGGCCGGGAACAGGCTGGCCCAGGACGATAGCGCGGCCGGCGCTGTCAGCCTCCACGGTGAGCAGGTTGGTCGAGCCGATGAAATCGGCCACGAAAGCATCTGCCGGCTTGCGATAGATATCGATCGGGGAGGCTGCCTGCCGGATACGCCCGTCGCCCATCACCACCACGAGGTCAGCCATGGTCATGGCCTCGCGCTGGTCGTGGGTCACCACGATGGTGGTGATGCCGAGCTTCTGCTGGAGTTGTCGCAGTTCCACCTGCATGGCTTCGCGCAGCTTCGCATCGAGCGCCGAGAGCGGCTCGTCAAGCAGGAAGAGGCGCGGCGACAGGGCAAGGGCGCGTGCGATCGCCACGCGCTGGCGCTGCCCGCCGGAGAGCTTCGATACCGGGCGTTCGGCATAGCCGGGCAGGTGGATGAGTGTCAAAAGCTCTTCCACGCGCTTCTTCTGCTCTTCTTTGGCCATACTCCGGATGCGCAGGGGATAGGCGACGTTCTCACCCACCGTAAGGTGCGGGAAGAGCGCCAGAGACTGGAATACCATGCCGAGATTGCGCTTGTGCGTGGGAACCGGCGTGATGTCTTTCCCATCGAGGAGAATGGTGCCCGTCGTAGGTTCCTCGAGACCGGCTACCATGCGCAGCAGCGTGGTCTTGCCACAGCCGGATGGCCCCAGCATGCAAACGAAGGTGCCGTGAGGAACACTCAGATTGACACGGTCGACTGCGGCAAAGTTGCCGAAATGCTTCGATACATCGTTGAAAACCAGGCCTGACATGGAATTACCTATCGAAATCGATCGTCTCCCAAGCACTGGCTCGGGGACGGGGCCGCTCGCAAGTGCTCCTGGCGTGGACAAAATATTCCAGCACCCTTGCCGAGCGAAGCGAGGGCCGACGATTACGGGTCGCGAGAGGGCGGGCCTTCAGCAGCCCGCCCTGTTTGCCGGTACTCACCCGGCGATCATCTCCGTCCACTTCTGGTTCAGCCAGTCGGACTTGGTCGTGTAGAGGTCGTAGCGGGGGATGATCGGCTCGATCTCCGACGACACGGCCGAAAACTCCTCGTCTGTGAGATCGAGCGTGTCGCGTCTCAGCGTGGGGGCGGTGCCGACCTTCCGCGACATCAGACTTTGGATCTCCGGCTGGCTCATATAATCGATGAAGACATGCGCCTCCTCGGTCTTGTCCGAAGCGCGCGTCAGAACCCAGTTGCCGGAATCCTGGATTCCGCCTTCTTTCGGAAAGGTTGAACGCACGGGAAAGCCATCGGCTGCGGCAAGGCCCGTGACATCGTGATAGTACTGTCCCATCGGGATTTCGCCCGACTTCAATGCCTGCTCGAACTGTGCCTCGTCCCGGTACCACAGCCGCACATTGGGCTTCACCTCGGCAAGCTTCTCGAAGGCCGCAAGCTGGCCTTCCTCGGTATCGAGCGCGTCGGTCCCGCCCATGAAGGTTTTGGCGGTGACTTCCAGCAGGAAAGAATTGGAGACCAGCGCGAGGAGGCCGAGCCTATCCCTGTTTTCCGGATCCCAGAGCGCGGCCCAGGAATCAGGCGGCTCGGGATAAGTATCGGTGTTGGTGACCAGCGTAATGTACCAGGCAACGGCTCCTATGCCCGCCACGCGGGAGTCCGGGTACTTCGAAATGAATTGCGGGAGCAGGTCGTCGTAGTGCCCGATCTTGGCGGGATCGAGTGGTGTCCAGAGCTCCGTCTCCTGGCCTTTCAGCGTCGCCACCTGAGACATCATCGAGACGTCTGCCGGTGCCTGGCCGGCGCGGGCGGCCTGTTCGAGTTGCACCAGCCAGGCTTCACCGGTCGGCTCGGCCACAGATTCGATAGCGATGCCGGTGGCCTTGGTGAACTCCGGAAAGATGTTCTCGTCGAAGGAGTCCTTGAAGTAGCCGCCATAGACGCCGACCTTGAGCGACCTGTCCTGCGCACAGAGAATGGACGGCACGGCAAGCATACCCACGCCGGTCAGGCCGGCAGCCAGAATCTTGCGGCGACTGATATCCATCTTGTGAATTCCCTTCATTTTTTGTTCTCCTCTAGGTGGGCCGTTTTTCAGCCCGGTTCCCTTTTGTTTTTTATTATATTTCCGCTTCAATCCTGTTTTGTGTTCACCGCAGGGCTGAAGACCATGAGACTCAGAATCTCGAACAGCGCCTGCGCGCCGGCATGCGCGGTGTTGGCCGTCGCATCATATTGGGGCGCGACCTCGACCACATCGCCGCCGACAAGGTTCACGCCTTTGAACCCGCGCAGGAGCTCCAGCACTTCGCGCGTGGTAAGTCCGCCTATTTCCGGTGTGCCGGTGCCAGGCGCGAAGGCCGGATCGAGGCTATCTATATCGAAGGAGAGATAAGTCGGACCGTCGCCGACTACTTCTCGCGCTTTTTCGATGATCGCGGGAATGCCAAGAGCCGACATTTCTTCGGCGTGGATCACCGTCATGCCGGATTCGTAGGAAAACTCCCAAAGATATTCGGCCGCGCCGCGAATGCCGATCTGGATGGTTCGGGTCGGGTCGAGAACACCGTCAAGGACCGCGTTGCGGAACGGCCCGCCGTGATGGAACTTGGTCTGGTCGAAGGCGCCGCCAGTATCGCAATGGGCATCGATGTGGATCATGCCGACTGGCTGCTGGCTGCCCACAGCCTTGAGGATCGGGTGGGTGATCGAATGATCGCCACCCACAGAGAGTGGCACGACGCCCGCGTCGATAATTTTGCGCACATAACGCTCAATATCCTCGTGTGACTGCTCCAGTCGGTAACGGCTGGCGAAGGGCACGTCGCCGATATCGGCCACGTTGAGGTCGAAAGCCGGGGCGCAGTCGAGCACGTGGTTGTAGGGGCCGATGCGCTCGATCCCACGAACCGCGCGCGGGCCAAAGCGTGAGCCCGGCCGGTTGGTCACACCGAGATCCATGGGCACGCCCAGGAGGGCGACCTGGAGATTGGTGAGATCGGGAGCGGCGGGATCGACCTGTCGATAGGGTGCCGAAAGGAAAGTTGGAATGCCGGCATAGGGCGCCAAGCGTGTTCCAGACTCGGAGAAAATCTTGTCGGCGACGCGGCGGAAGCGCGGGTCGAACAGCTCGCCGCCATGGCCCTCGCCATATTTCTTCCTGAGTGCTTCGAGCTTCGCGTGGTCCCAGGCCATTCAGTTCCCTCCCCGCTTGCCTTGACCGGTGGATTGGGCGCTACCTCGCGGGCGGTTCCGACCGGTCGACAATGTTCAAGATCGCTGAATGGTGGTGCAGAGCAGTTGAAAATGCAATTGATATTGTTATAGGGATCACTGTGAGAAAAACTAACAAAAGGCCCCCTCCGTGGCCACACGCCTGCCTCCGCTCAATCCGCTGCGCGCCTTCGAGGCGGCGGCGCGGCATGGTTCGCTGACAAAGGCGGCGGTGGAATTGAACGTGACCCATGGCGCGGTGAGCCATCAGATCCGCGCGCTCGAAGCTTCGCTCGACGTGAAGCTGTTCGAGCGGGCAGGCCAGCGTCTGAAGTTGACGGGGCATGGCGCCGAACTCTTGCCGGCGGTCGCCTCTGCTTTCGAGGAGATCGCGACGGCGACGGCGCGCATGACGCGGCCGACCACTTCCGGTTCCCTGTCTGTCACCTGCGTTCCCGCGCTTCTGTCGCTCTGGCTCATCCCGCGTATCGGCGGCTTTATCGCCCAATATCCGGAAATTCGGCTGACGCTCGATGCATCCAACGATCCCGGCAACGTCCACTCGCCTGATGTCGACGTGGCAATTCTTTACGGGGACGGGAACTGGACCGATAGCTGGGTCAAGCTATGGACATCACTTGACCTGTTTCCCGTCGTCAGTCCGACGCTGATCAACAACCGCCCGATCCGTACCATTCGCGACATGAGCGACCATGTGATGGTGCATGCCGACGACGGACGGGAGTGGCATACCTGGCTTGCAGCGGCCGACGCGCTCGACCTGAAGCGCGGACCGCAGTTGCATATGTCCGACGCGCGCCTTGCAACCGAGGCGGCGGTGCATGGTCTTGGCATTGCGCTGGGCGACACCCTAACGGCAGCGAGCCTTCTGGCCAAGGGACAACTCGTCGCCCCCTTCAATCTCGCCGTGCCGGCTGTCGACGCCTTCTATGTCGCCTGCCGGAAGGATTTGAGGGCGGCACCGATTGTCAACGTGTTCATCGACTGGCTGTTTGCCGCGCTCGAGGAAGACGATGCCCGGGCAGAGCCGCAAAGCTCAGCCCGGCGGGCACTGCGCCGGGCGACGGGGAAGCCCGTCGAGACCAGGCGAATTTCGCAACGCGCCGCGAAGCTTAGATCCATAAGGAAATAAACCATCATGCCCCTGCCGGTCCCCAATCCGCTCGTTGCGGAGCTTTCGCCGCCGCCGATCCCCTCCGTGCAGGGCTGGGCGCGCGCCTATTCGGGCGGGCATGGGCCGCTGATTGACCTTTCACAGGCCGTTCCGGGCTATCCGCCGCACAAGGATCTGCTGCGCTGGCTTGGCGAAGCGGCTGCTTCCAAGGCCTATGCGGGTTACGGCGATATCGAGGGGGAGCCGGCGTTGCGCACGGCATACGCGCTCAATGTCTCGGAGCTCTACGGCGCGGATATTGCTGCACGAAACGTCCACATTACCTCCGGCTGCAATCAGGCCTTCGTTGCCGCCGTGATGGCCGTCGCCGCGGCAGGCGACGCGATCGTGGTGACCAATCCCTGGTATTTTAACCATGAGACGACGCTCAGGATGCTGGGAATCGAGGCGCGGACCGTCGATTGCCTGCCGGAGCGGAGTTTCCTTCCCGATCCTAAAACGATCGAGAAGGCGCTCGGGCCGAAGGTACGGGCAGTCGCGCTTGTCTCGCCCAACAATCCGACGGGTGCGGTCTATCCGCCGGCGCTTCTCAATGCGATTTTCGAAATCTGCCACAGGAACGGCGTGTGGCTCATTCTCGACGAGACCTATCGCGATTTCCTAGCACTTGGCACCGAAAGGCCGCATAGGCTCTTCTCGGCACCCGCCTGGAACGAGGCGTTGATCCAGCTCTATAGTTTCTCCAAATCCTTCTGCATTCCCGGCCACCGCCTAGGTGCCGTGGTGGCGGACCAGCCTGTCGTGGTCCAGATCGGTAAAATCATGGATAACCTCCAGATCTGCGCATCGCGGGCGCCGCAAGCAGCCGTCGCCAAAGGTCTGTCGGCCTTAGTCGAGTGGAGACGGGCAAACCGGACCGAGATCGCGGCTCGCGCTGAGGCCCTGGTCGAAACATTGGGAGAAATGGCCTGGCAGGTTGAGGCGATTGGCGCCTACTTCGCCTTCGTTCGCCATCCCTTCGAGGGAGTGAGTTCTGTCCGCGTGGCCGAAGAGTTGGCGAAGCGTGCCGGCATCGTCACAATCCCAGGCGAGTTTTTCGGTCCCGGTCAAGAGCGGTATCTCCGCTTCGCCTTCGCCAATGCGACGGTCGCCACCGTCTCTATGCTACGCGAGCGTCTGCAAGGATTTACATTGGCGTAAGGGAGAGCAGAGATCAGCGCCGGTTCTGCCGCAGATATCGGGAGACGGGCACCGCGCTGAAGGTTCTGTAAGGGGGCGGGGCTGTTGATCCCGTGTTCGATGATGCATTGATCGAGCCCCGCTCCTCCGGCGTGAGCGGCTCGTCCCGGTTGTTCACGGAACGACCTATGAAGAGCTTGAGCAGGTCAGCCTCCTGCTAGCCTCCCGAGCCGGGCTGAGCACTGCAGAAGTGTCGATGGCGGAAGTCGCGGCCAAAATCGCCGAACTGGTCGCTACTTAGTCGCGCCGGGGTTCGAACCGGAGGCTGAGCGACGTTTTTCGGCGAATACCGCAGGTTTCTGCGGCGACTTGCCTTCCTCCTGCACTTCGACAAATTCGAAAGCGAGTGTCTGCTTTCGCGGGCTTCATCTCCGAGCCTTAATGACCGATATCAGGCGCGTAGCTGCCGTTGCGCTCCAGCTGAATGAACGGCCGGAATCGTCGGATCGCCACCCGAAACCCGCCTTTCCGCCTCCCACCAGATGTGGCCATTGTGGCTGTGCTGATTAGCGACGTGAGTCGACGGTCCGTTATTGGACGGCGCTTGGCTGAAACGTCCGTTCTGCTACCGCCCCATTCGGGAGTTTCGCGCCGCCGCTGATTCCCCACAATTTGGGTGTCAGCGGCAATCCGTCGGAAATCTGACATCACTACAGGAAAAGAACGATGTTGCCGAGGGAGTTGTTCAGTGTTGCGAACTTCGCAGGAACGATCGCGGCGAGCTTGTGGAGCTTGGCTGCGGCCGCTTCGGCCGACCCGCTGGGGACGGGGGAGTTCGGACCCACATACCAGCCGGTCCAGAGCATCAGCCATGAATTCGGGTCAAACTTTATGAGCGGGTATTTCGTGCTGGAGGCTACCACCTGTTTCGTTGTGCTGATGGTCATCGAGTAGAGCGATCCCGAAGCGGTGCTGCCTGTTACAGCCACACGTCTTCGGTTGGGGACAGATCGCAGACCTCGACAGCGAGAAGGGAGATTCGCTGAACCTTACCTGTGGAAAGGACACCTCAACATTGCTTGTCGACGCCGGACCCCATGGTCGGATGCGTCGCGTCGACCCGCTGCATGACAGGTTCGAAGATGAGATAGGGAGAATGATGTTCCGGCAAGGCGGTTAACTGGCCGCCGATATAACCGCCAGTTCGAAGGTCACGCAGACCGGGTTCACCCTTCGCACAAGCCAGCCCTCGGTGATCTTCCCGTCCATGTCCACGAGGGCGATGTCGAGGCTGCATTGCGGGCCGTTGGCGCTTGCCGTCACCGCGCCGGTGCGAACCAGCACCTCGGTGGCATAGGATTCGACCGTCCGGCCATCTAAGAACGCTGCGCCGACGAGGCTGCCGATACCGTGGACGCTGGCCTCCGACAGGCCGTGGCGGCGGCAGGCGATCTCAAGGGCGGCGGTGATGTCCTCGTTGGGCCGCACCGCGCAGATGAAGCCGCGTTCGCCCGCCGGTTCTCCGGCAAGGCGGTGCGGCCGCGGTGCGAACAGCTTGAAATGCGTCTCCCCATCATCGGCCGCGTCGAAGACGGCGTTCGCGACGCCGATCGCGCTTGCCTGCGCGTCTTCGGCCAACACCGTTTCGAAAGGCAGGAGGTGGCCCATGCGCCGCGTGCCGTCCGCCAGCCGCCACAGGCCATGGCAATGAATGTAGGGCGCGCCGTCCCGCAGGCCGGCGATGATGTCGGCCCGCTCCACCGTGGCCGGGCCGGCGGGCGTCTGCGTCTCACTGTACCAGGCGGCATGGCTCTCGTCGGGCGAGGGGGCGGGCAGCACGTAATGCAGCGGGTCGAGCACCAACCCTTCGAGCCGCGCATAGCCGCCCTGGAAGCCGTGTTCGCGGAAGGCCCGTGTGACCGCCTCGTTCATGCTGACGCCGCGCTTGAGCGTGAGCCTCAACGGGCGGAGATGCGCCTCGACGCTGGCGATGCGCTTCGCCTGCGGCGGGCCGGGATGGCGGATGGATCGCGCGGGAGCGTGCGATTTCGCTCCGCTCATCGCGCTTGCTCCTCCAGTACATCGAGCAGGCCCCGGCGCGCCATCTCCTCGCGGATCATCTTTTTCGTGATCTTGCCGTAGGCGGATTTCGGCAGCGCGTCCCAGAAGAGGAAGCGCTTGGGGATCTTGTAGCGGGCCATCTTGCCGTCCAGCCAGCCGGCGAGATCGAGTCCGCGCGTCTCGGCCCCCGGCCGGGCGACGCAGACGGCAACGCCGACCTCGCCCCAGACGGGATCGGGCACGCCGAGCACGGCCGCCTCGCCGATGTCGGGATGCAGGAGAAGCTTCTCCTCGATCTCGCGCGGATAGATGTTGGAGCCGCCGGAGATATACATGTCGGAAACCCGGCCGGTGATGTAGAGGAAGCCGTTCCCGTCCATATGGCCCAGGTCGCCGGTGCGGAACCAGCCGTTGCGGAAGGCCGTGGCGTTGGCTTCCGGGTTGTCGTAATAGCCCGCGAAGATCGCCGGACCGATGACGCAGATCTCGCCGGTCTCCCCGGCCGCGACCTCCTCCCCGGCATCGTTCTGGATCTCGACCTGCATGCCCGTGCGGGCGAAGCCGCAGGTGCCGATCCGCGCCTCTGGTCCGTCTTCAAGGCTGTGGAGGGCAGGGGGCAGCACGGTGATGTTGCCCGTCACCTCGCCGAGGCCGAAATATTGCACCAGCACCCGCCCGAGTTTTTCCAGCGCCCGCTTCTGGTCGGCGCGGTACATGGGCGCGCCGGCATAGATGACGTAGCGCAGCGAGGAATGGTCGAAGCGGTCGACGGAGGGGTCTTCCACCAGAAGCTTCAGGATGGTGGGCACGGTGAAGGCGTTCGTCACCCGCCATTCTTCGATCAGCCGCCAGATCGTGGGCGGGTCGAGCTTTTCGGCCGCCGGCAGGACTGTCTTCACCCCGCGCGCCACCTGGGCGAGCTGATGCACGCCGGCCCCGTGCGACAGCGGTGCGACGACGATCGAAGCATCCGCGCGCGTGGTGCCGGGCATCAGGTCGCAGAGATGGTTGGTGACGACAAAAGCCATTTGCCCGTGGGTCAGGACGGCCGCCTTGGGCCGGCCCGTCGTGCCGGAGGTGAAGAAGAACCAGCATGGGTCGTCGCGTTCGACCGCCGTGCTCGCCACGGTGGCGCCCTTATAGGCACGGACGAGGTGGTCGTAGTCCTCCCCGAACGCCGCCTCGCCGATCGAAACGACGAAGGCGAGGTCGGCTGCCTCACGGCAGGCCGTAGCATGATCGGGAAAGCGTGCCTGGCAGATCATGCCGCGCGCGCCGCTCGCCTTGGCGAGATAGGCGACCTCGTCCGGCGACTGCCGGTAATTGGTGGGCACCCACACCGCGCCGAGCCGGAAGCAGGCGAACATGGATTCGAACATCTGGTTGCAATTGGCCGATTGCACCAGGATCCGGTCGCCCGCCTGGACGCCAAACCGGTCGCGGAGTGCGGCGGCAAACGCGTTCACCCGCGCTTCCATCTCGCCCCAGCTCCAGGTCCTGTCGCCCCAGACGAAGCCGATGTCGTCGGGGTGGCGGCAGGCAGCCTGGGTGAGGAAATGGGAAAGGTTCATCACCCGCGTGGTGACCGGCACCACGCCGCCGCGCGGCGCTTCCGCCATCACTTCGCCCGCTCCAGGATGGACACGTAGTTGGCGACGGCGGCGCCGCCCATATTGAACACGCCGGCGAGCGCGGCGTCCTGGATCTGCATGTCGCCGGCCTCGCCCACGAGCTGCGTGGCGGCCATCACATGCATGGAACCGCCCGTCGCGCCGATCGGATGGCCTTTCGCCTTGAGCCCGCCGGAAGGGTTGACCGGTAGCCTGCCGTCCTTTCTAGCGATGCCCTCGCGCACCACGCGGTAGCCCTCGCCGGGCCCCGCCAGCCCCATCGCCTCATATTCAATCAGCTCGGCGATGGTGAAGCAGTCATGGGTCTCCACGAGCGAGAGATCGTCGAGCGAAATACCTGCCGCCGCGAGGGCCGCCGCCCAGGCGCGCCGCGCGCCCTCGAAGGCGGTCACGTCGCGC
>NZ_JBHSUM010000122.1:0-12571 GCF_042660605.1 Nitratireductor sp. GCM10026969 | reverse complement strand
GGGCGCAACCTCTAGCGCCGGCCGCGCGGACGGCCGGTCTGCCACGGGCGGCGCGGACACCGGGAAACCAACCCGCCCCTGGCGCGTTTACCGGACTGCAGCCCGGAGACCCCCATGGCGCCGCGCCCCTATTGGAAAGGCTATCTCAAGCTCTCGCTGGTCACTTGCGCCGTCTCGCTCACGCCGGCCACGAGCAGCCGCGAGAAGGTGCGCTTCCACACCGTCAACGCCAAGACCGGCCACCGCGTGCGCAGCCGCTATGTGGATGCCGAGACGGGAAAGCCTGTCGCCGACGAGGACGAGGTGAAGGGTTACGAGACCGAGGAGGGCCGCCACGTCATCATCGAGGACGAGGAGTTCGAAGCGGTCGCGCTGGAAAGCACACGCACGATCGACATCGACCAGTTCGTCCCCGCCGACAGCATCGAATGGATCTGGTACGACACGCCCTACTATCTGATGCCCGACGACGAGGTGGCGCAGGAGGCTTACGCCGTCATCCGCGAGGCGATGGCGGCGACCGGCAAGGTGGGCATATCGCGGCTCGTCCTTTCGCGGCGCGAGCGGGCGGTGATGCTCGAACCCCGCGGCAAGGGCATCGTCCTTTGGACCCTGCGCTATGGGGACGAGGTGCGCGACGGGAGGGAGATCTTCGGTGACGGGGAAGAGAAGAAGGCCGAACCGCGCCTGGTCTCGCTCATTTCGACGCTGATCGAGGACCTGACCCAGCCCTGGGATCCGGCGATGCTCGGCGATCCCGTCCAGGAGCGGCTGAAGGAGATCATCGCCAGCAAGCAGAAGAAAAAGACGAAGAAGCCGTCAAAGGCCGGGAAGAAGGAAGAACCGGAGACCCCGGGCAACGTCGTCAACATCATGGACGCGCTGAAGAAGTCGATCTCGCAGGAAAAGAAGCGGGGCGGCTAGGGGCTGTGGACGCGCCTCGCGAAACGCCTCTCTCACCAATTCTGGTGATTGGCGGGAACGGTGTTGCGGAGCGCCTATCTCCCCCTCCTGAGCTTGTCGAAGGGGCGGGGGAGAAAGCAAATTCTCGGGCTTAGCCGAAGGCTAAGTCGGTAGAATTGGCAAGAGAGGGGGCCAGCGCTGCAGCCCGTGTTCTGAAATCCGACACACCCTTCAACAATCAGGCCGCCCGTTTCGCCCGGCCGTCGAGCGGTATCGCCGCCTTCCAGAACTCTTCCCAAGGGTCGGTCTTGAGCGCCGCGAGCCGCGGCAGCACGTTCTCTACCGTGAAATAGGCGGGACCGACCGCCGGGCTGAGCTCCTCCCAGTCAAGCGGCATGGAAACGGCGGCGCCCGGCCGCGCGCGGGTCGAATAGGGCGCGACGGCCGTCGCCCCGCGCCCGTTGCGCAGGTAGTCGATCAGGATCTTTCCCTTGCGCTTCGCCTTGGTCACCGTGGCGACGTAGCGCTCCGGATCGTCGCCGGCCATCGCATCGGCGATGCTCTTGGCAAAGGCCTTCACCTCGTCCCACTGCGCGCGCGGCTTGAGCGGCGCCACCACGTGAAGCCCCTTGCCGCCGGACGTCTTGACGAAGCTTGCAAGCCCCGCCTCGCGCAGCCGCTCGCGCACCTCCTGCGCCGCCTCGATCACGGCTTCCCACGGCACGCCGGGTCCGGGATCGAGATCCATGTTGATCAGGTCCGGCTTTTCGAGATCGCCGAGGCGCGCGCCCCACGGATGGATTTCCAGCGCCCCGCCCTGTACCAGGCCCAGGAGCCCCGGCAGCCCGTCGATGGCGATGATCGGCTGATCACCCGCCTCCTTGGGATCCTGTGCCTGCAGGATCTCCTTGGACTGGCCGCGCCAGGCATGCTTCTGGAAGAAGCACTGGCCGTCCACGCCGTCGGGACAGCGCACCAGGGCCAGCGGCCGATCGACGACGAAAGGACCCATGCGCGGCCACACCTCAAAATAATATTCGGCCAGCCCCTGCTTGGTCACCCCGGCTTCCTTCCAGTAGAGCCGGTCGGGATGGGTGAGCCGGATGGCCGGCATTGCCTTTTCGGCCGGCGCCTTGCGCTTCGATTCCCGCCGGACCTCCTCCGGCTTCTTGTCCTCGCGCAGGCCGCGGAAGGAGGCATGCCTGATGAGATCATCGGCCGTCCAGGTGCTGAATTCCACCTCCGCCACCAGCTCGGGGCGGACGAAACGTGCCTGCCGCGCCTCTTCCGCCGTCAGCTTCCCGGCGAACGGGCTCTCCTTCTGTTCGAGCTTTTCCAGCCGCTTGAAGAGATCGGCGGCGACCTTGTGCGTGTAGCCGGTGCCCACGCGCCCCGCATGCAACAGCTTGCCCTTGTCGTAATACCCGAGCACAAGAGAGCCGATCGCCTTGCGGGAGGTGGTCGAGGGTACGAAGCCGCCGATGACGAACTCCTGCCGCTCGGAGCATTTGGCCTTGATCCAGTCCTTGCCCCTGCCGGAACGGTAAGGCGCCTCGCGATCCTTCGAGATGATGCCTTCGAGGCTCAGCCGGCAGGCATGTTGCAGCACCACCGCGCCGTCCTCCTCGAAATGGTCGCTGTAGCGCAGGACCGGCGGCGCGTCGCGCATCAGGGCCTTGAGTGCCGCCTTGCGCTCCACCAGGGGTGCGGGTCGCAGATCGTGCCCGTCGAGATAAAGAAGGTCGAAGGCATAAAAGACCATCCGATCCGTCCTCCCGGCGGAAAGGTCCGCCTGCAGCGCGGAAAAGTCGGAGGCGCCGCCCGCACCCTCGACGACGAGTTCGCCATCGATGATCGCTTCCCTGGCAGGCAGGGCCGACAGGGCCGCGGTCAACACCTCTCCGAACTTCTCCGTCCAATCCAGTCCGCTGCGGGTATAGAGCTGCGCCGCCCGGCGGCCGATATGCGCCTGCAGCCGATAACCGTCGAACTTGATCTCGTGCAGCCATTTTCCCGATGTCGGCGGAGCCGGCTTCAGGGTCGCCAGCGCCGGGGCGATGAAGCCGGGATAGCCGGCCTTTTTGGCCTCCTTCGGAAGGACCGGCTCGGGCCTGTCTATCCTGCCCGTCCGCGACGACCATCCCGGTGCCTCGCCCGCGACCTCCTCGACCACCCGCCCCGTCTTCACCGATTCGGGCCGTTCCTCGAGGATGTCCGGATCATCCTCGCCGCGGGCGAAATCGTCGTCGCCCTTGATCAGGAGCCAGTTCTCCTTCTTCTCCCGCGGCTTCTTGCCCATCCGCACAAGGTGCCAGCGCCCGCCGAGCTTCTCGCCGTGAAGCTCGAAATCCAGATGACCCTTCGCATAGCCCTTCTGCATATCGCCGATGGGGGACCAACGGCCGGCGTCCCACACGATCACCGTCCCGCCCCCGTATTCGCCCTTAGGGATGGTTCCCTCGAAACCGCCGTACTCCAGCGGGTGGTCCTCCACGTGGACGGCCAGGCGCTTTTCGCCCGGCACGAGGCTCGGCCCCTTGGTGACGGCCCAGCTCTTCAAAACGCCGCCCATCTCCAGGCGCAGGTCGTAGTGCAGGCGGCGTGCCGCGTGCTTCTGGATCACGTAGCCGTCGCCCCCCGGCGCCTTGCGTGCCCGGCCGCGCGGCTCGGGCGTGGCCTTGAAATCCCGTTTCTTGCGGTATGTCTCGAGCGCCATCCAGCGGGCCCTAACCGGCCTTGCGCCCCTGCGCCGGCTCGGCCTTCTTTCGCTTGCCGCCGCGTGCCTTCTTCGCCGCCTTCTCGGATGCCGCCGCACTCTCGCGCAGGGCGTCCATCAGGTTGACCACCTTGGTCTCCTTCGGCGGCTTGGGAGCCTTGATCTCGCGGCCCTCCATCTTCGCCCGGATCAGTTCGGCCAACGCCTGGTCGTAACGGTCGTCGAAGGCGCGTGGATCGAAGTCGCCGGCCTTGGTGTCGATGATGTGCTTGGCGAGATCGAGCATCTCCCCCTCGATCTTGAAGTCGGGAAGCTCATCGAAGATTTCGGCGGCAGGACGCACCTCGTAATCGAAATTCAGCGTATTGGCGACGAGGCCGGAGCCCTGTGCCCTGAGAAGCAGGGTGCGCACCCGGCGGAAAAGCACGGCGCGGGCAAGCGCGGCCACCTTCTTGCGCCGCATGCCCTCGCGGATCACGGCGAAGGACTCGCCCATCACCCCCTCGGAAGGCGCCAGGAAATAGGGCTTGTCGAAATAGACCGTGTCCACGTCCGCGCAGGGAACGAAGCCTTCGATGCGGATGGTCTTGTCGCTCTCGGGCACGGCCTCGGCCACCTCCTCCGGCTGAAGGATGATGTACTCGTCGTCACCGACCTGATAGCCCTTCGCCTGCTCGCCGCGCTCGACCGGTTCTTCCGTCTCCTCGTCGAAATATTGCCGGTGCACACGGTTCCCGGTCTTGCGGTTCAGGATGTGGAAGGAAACCCGCTTCGACGTCGTCGCGCCGGCATAGAGCGCCACCGGAAAGGCCAGTTCCGACAGCTTGACGTACCCCTTCCAGGTTGCCCGCGGTGCCACTTCGATACTCCGTACAAAGGCGTTGAACGCGCACGGGGTCCGGATGTTCCGGCGGGCACCTGTGGAACGGCTTTGCTCGCGGCGGCCGGCGACCGCAAGCCGCCTCAGTTCACGAGAACGGCCCTGCCGCAGGCGGCGCCCGTCACCCGGACATTCGCCTCGCCGACCTTCACGCCTAGCGTGGTGAGAAGCGTGGACAGCAGGGTGTCCAGGGGACCCGCCGCCTCGCCGAGTATCTCAGCCACCGTGTCCGCGAGAAGGTCCGGGGACGAGAGGCCGAGTTGAAGCGGCCCGAGCTTGAGGTCCACGTCCAGATCGAGATCCTCCAGGAGGGAGCGGACCAGCGGCTGCGCGATATCGTGCGTGTGAACGCTCTTGACGGCGCCGCTGTCGATCTCGGCCCGGCTGAAATCCAGCCGTGTCGGAAAGCGGTTGCCCGAAACGGCATGTGCTTCTCCGGTGACCCGGACCACTTTCAAATCGACGAGCTTGGCCGGGCGCAAGGCGGGTCTCGTGTCGAAATATCTGAGCTGGTCCGGATCGATCTCCCCAACCCACGCCTCGACGATCCCCGGCCGGGCATCGATGGCCACGCCCGTCACCTCGCCCCGGGAGCACGAGATCCCATCCAGCTTGGCCTCGGCATAGGCGACTTCGAGGTAAAGCGGCAGCCGGATTACTTCACCAAGCGTCCCTCCCGGTCCTTCGACTTCGATGTTCAGGAAAAGCCGCGTCTGCGCCGTGCGCACGATCTTGCCGGCCTCACCGACGGCGAACCACGGCAAACCCTGCGGCGGCTCGCCGATGGCGATGTCGAGCGTGAAGGACGCCAGGCCGGGAAGATCCAGTGTGCTGGCCATATCGACCAGTGTGTCGTGATTTGCCACCGCCGCGCTCGCCCCGAGCAGGTCCATGATGCCCACGACCGCTTCGAGGCCGGCTGTCCGCTCGCCCAGCGCGAGCTGGCCGAGACTGCCGATGTCGAGCAGCTTGCCCATGGGCACGTGCAGGTTCGCCAGCCCGGGAGCATTCGCCAGGGCGAGCAATGCGAGACGCGCATCCTGGTTTTGACCGGCCGCGACCGACAGCGCACGCAAGATGTCGCCGATCGCCGCTTCCGCCGCGATCACGTCGTTGTACGTGCCGGCTGTCAGGTCGATCTCGGCGGCGAGCGCATCCAGGAAGGACAGTACCTCGACATCGGCATCCGCCAGGGCGCGATAGTCCATCGCCTTCAGCGAGACATTCGCGCCAAGCAGAGCTCCGAGCAGATTGTTGAGCACGCCTTCATCGAGGCTGGCGAGCCGCGAGCCGACCGAAAAGGCGGCCTCTTCCGTCGTGGCTGCGATCGCAGTGGTCTGCATCGACGGCGGGTCCATCAGAAAATGAGCGAAGTGCAGCGCACCCGTCTTCGTGTAGGTCACCCGGGCGGCATTGGCCGGCGTCGCGTTCGCAGTGAACCGCGCCGCCGGATCCACCGCCGGATCGGCCACATACCGCCCGGTCTCCACCTCCAGCCTCGGTGCCGCGTCCGACACGACGATCTCGTCCGGTCCCTCGCCCGATTCATCTTCGCCCGCCGAGACACCGCCCTGGCCGTTGTCGTTCATGGCCAGAACCGCGGCAGCTTCCGCCTTGTCCAGATTGCCTGCTGCGGTGATGGCGGCGAGATCCGTCAGCGCCTGGGCTTCCCGGCGCTCGAAATACAGGGAGCCGAAATCGATCGCGATCGCGGCAGCCATGAAGACCAGGGTCATCATAAGCGCGCTCATGACCGCGATGCTGCCGCCCCGATCCCTGAGCCACCGCGAAATCAGGCGCCTGTAGAAGAAAACACGATACGTCATCAGATGCCCCCGATCCGAATGGTCGATGCGCGCTCGATCACCTTGCCCGGCAGCGACAACCCGTCCCAAAGCCCCCAGATGGGAAGATCACCGGCATCGTATTGAAGAGAAACGACAAACTGGGTTCCGTCCGCGGAATCGGCCACATCCACCGCGATCCGGTCCGCGGTGATGAAGGGATATCCGCTCGAATGATTTTCGATGAAGCGCCGCGCGAGCAACGTCCTTTCCGTTTCGTCCAGGCCCGGAATGGACGCGCGCGCCGCGTCTGCGGCCAGTTGCTGCATGGAGTGCATCGCCCCGAAATAGATGCCGTAGGCGATCATTCCCATGAACAGGAACAGAAAGACCGGCGCGACCAGTGCAAACTCTATCGCAGAGACGCCGGCTTCCGAACGCACGAAGGCAACCGGCATCCGCCCGCGAAACACACGACCCGGATATAAACCTGAGTATTCAAATCTAGAATTAGCTTTGTCTACCGTGTACTTTCCATCCATACCGCCCCTCCTGGATGAAACTGCAGATACTCTGCGCATGATGCACACATATATTAAAGAAATAGAATGTGAATCACGCACTTACGTTGAATACTTCTTCCAGATTCGGTTAACATACCTAGAAGGTTGAGCTTCGCTTTGTATGAAAAGCCATATTCAGATGCGAAGCTTCGCATCCGGTTTTGGCCGCCGCCACGCGGCAGAGCTCGGGGTAGACGGCAGAGAGGGCACGATGCGCAACGTCACCACCCAGCCTGCGGCAAAACCCGAATGTCCGCACTGCCTCCCGGCGGCGATGCGCCTTTGCCTGGGCCTCATTCTCTGTCTGATGCTCACGGCGGTCCCCGCCGCCGCCGAAAAGCTCGAGCGGACTGCACTCATCGATCGCGTGTGCAATCTCATAGAGTCCCACGCCGAGCGCAACGCGCTGCCGGCAGATTTCCTGGCGCGGCTGATCTGGAAGGAAAGCCGGTTCGACCCGAACGCCGTAAGCCCCAAGGGCGCGGAAGGGATTGCCCAATTCATGCCCGGAACCGCCGCCCTGCGCGGCCTGAAGGATGCGTTCGACATTCGCCAGGCGATCCCAGCCTCGGCGGCCTATCTCGCGGAGCTGGCGAAGAAATACGGCAATCTGGGCCTGGCGGCGGCCGCCTACAATGCCGGCGAGGGACGGGTTTCGCGCTGGCTCTCCGCAGGCGGTTTCCTGCCACTTGAAACGGAAGACTTCGTGCTCGACATTCTCGGCGAGCCGGCGGACCGCTTCGCCGAGGGAACCCACTCGCACACGATTCCGCCGCTCAAGCCCCATACGCCTTTTGACGAGGCTTGCCGCGACCTCCCCGCGTCCGGCGCGGTCACCATCGCCATGGCGAACGTGCCGGTGAAACCGTGGGGCATCCAGGTGGCCGGCCATTTCCGCCGCGACGTCGCAGTCCGGCAATGGCAGCGGTTGCGGACGCGCCACCAGGCGTTGTTGGCGGGCCATGAGCCCGTCGTGAGCCGCATGCGCTCGCCGCGCGGGCGGCGCGGGATCTATGCCGTCAGGATCGGCGCCGACAGCCGCAGGGATGCCGACGACATTTGTGGCCGGCTCCGGGGCGCAGGCGGCTCCTGTATCGTGTTGCGAAATCGCTGAAAGGCAATCGGACATCCGGCGGGCGCAAGCGCCCGCCGGACAAGATCAGGGCTCAATGCCGCTGTGCGACGGCCTCGTCCTCGCTGAAGGATTTGACCAGCGGCATAAGCTGCCAGAGCGCCGACAATCCCACCAGGATGTAGATGATCCGGGAAAGAAGCGCCGCCTGGCCGCCGAAGATCGCCGCGACAAGGTCGAGCTGGAACAGGCCGACGAGAAGCCAGTTCAAGCCGCCGACGATGATGAGCAGAAGGGTGATGATATTCATCGCACGCATTGGACGACCCTCCCAGGTTTTCCAGATACGCTTTCAACGCATATCCGCGTCTGGAGTTCCCGCACGCGTTGCGCAAGGGGCCCGTGCGCAAGACAGCCAAGCTGGCGGAACGAAAAGAGGACGGGTCGCACCCGCCACAGGCGTCATGCGACAGCGCAGGCTGTCTGGGACCCACTCCGGAACGGTTCGCGCCAGGCCAAGGCATCTCGGAATGGATCCCCACCCTCCCTCAGCTTCGCTCCGTTCGGCCGGGATGACGCCCATGGAAAAGAGTCGCAGTGGGCTTGCCGGCCGTTCCTTCCACCTTTGAACACGCCTCAGCCGATAGGCCGCACCTCGGTATCCGTCTCTTCCAGAACCGCGTCCGGCACGAAGAAGTCGCCGGCGAGCGGTCCCGTGGCATCGGGCGCATATCGGGAGAAGTCGCTGACACCCGTCTCGCGCAACACGCGTTCGTCGATGAAGAAATTGCCGGTGGTCTCACGCGCGGGCCGGGTAAGGATCGCATGGGCGGCGTCGGCTACGATTTCCGGCGAGCGGCTCATCCGCGCCAGCGCCTCGCCGCCGAGGACGTTGCGCACCGCCGCCGTGTCGATGGCCGTCAGCGGCCACAGCGAATTGACGGCGATGCCGTCTTCGGCGAATTCCGCGCTCATGCCCAGCGTGCACATGGACATGCCGAACTTGGCCATGGTGTAGGCGACGTGATTCTTGAACCACTTCGCCTGCATGTCGAGCGGCGGCGATAGCGTGAGGATATGCGGGTTCTGCGCCTTCTTCAGGTGCGGAATGCAGCATTTCGAGACCAGGAACGTGCCGCGCGCATTCACCTCATGCATCAGGTCGAAACGCTTCATCCGCGTTTCGAGCGTTCCGGTGAGCTGGATGGCGCTCGCATTGTTGACGCAGATGTCGATGCCGCCGAAAGCATCCACCGTCGCCGCCACGGCGCGCTCCACCTGCGCCTCCTCGCGGATGTCGCAGACAACCGCCAGCCCCCTGCCCCCGGCCGCCTCGATCTCTTCCGCCGCCGTATGGATGGTGCCCGGCAGCTTAGGATGCGGCCTGTCCGTCTTGGCGGCGATCGTTACGTTGGCCCCGTCGCGCGCAGCCCGAAGCGCGATCGCCAGGCCGATGCCCCGGCTGCCGCCGGAGATGAAAAGCGTCTTGCCCGCAAGCGACATCGTATCCTCCAGGACGGAACCGCGAGTGCAAGGCCGGCGCGCGCCTACCCGGCCATCGGCGTGCCTTTCCTCGCCTTCGATGACGGAGCTTAACGGCTTTTACGTCAACGTCAATCAGATGCCTTCGGCAGTTCCGCGATACCGCCATGCGCGGCCGACCATTCGAGCGGCGCCTTGAGGAAACTCTCCGCCTGGTCCAGTGCAGCATCACCGAAGCGGCCTTCTTTCCGGCACACCTCCAGAATGTCCCACCACGTGGTGAGGTAGTGGAGCCGCATGCCTGCCGCCTTCAGCCTGTCCGGCGTGTCGGGGAAAATACCGTAATAGAAGACGGCGAAGGTATCGGTCACGGTGGCGCCCGCCGCGCGCACGGCCTCGGCGAATTTCAGCTTGCTGCCGCCGTCTGTGGTCAGGTCCTCCACCAGAAGCACCCGCGCTCCTTCCGCCAGGTTGCCCTCGATCTGCGCGTTGCGGCCGAAGCCCTTGGGCTTCTTGCGCACATAGATCATGGGCAGGCCCAGCCGGTCGGAAAGCCACGCCGCGAACGGAATGCCGGCCGTCTCGCCCCCGGCCACCGCGTCGAACTGCTCGAAACCGGCATCACGCAGGATGACGGAGGCGCCGAAATCGATCGCCGCCGAGCGGATGCGCGGATAGGAGATGAGCTTGCGGCAGTCGATATAGACCGGGCTAGCCAGTCCCGAGGTGAAGGTGAAAGGCTCGTCGGCACGGATGTGGACGGCCTCGATCTCCAGAAGCATCTTCGCGACGGTCTCGGCGATCAGCGCCTTGTCGGGAAAGGTATTGGCGAACATGGACGGCAGGCTCCCTGTTATGATATTTTCTCGCTAGCAGGGCGAGGCCCGCTAGGTTTACGGTACGAATTCACCGCCGCGCCCCATTCGTCCCGGCCGTCATCCCGGCCAAGGGAGCACCAGCGACCGCGAGCCGGGATCCATTCCGTGACTCGTCCATGTTCCGGAATGGATCCCGGACAGCCTCCGCTTCGCTCCGGCTTCCGGGATGACGGGAGCATACCCGTTCTCGGGCGCGACTGTTCTCATTTCCAACGCACAACTGCAATACTTCTAGGAAGCGTCGTCCTCGACTTTCCAGTGGATGGGAAACATCGGATCGAAGACGGTGATCTCGTCCTGTCCGGCCCTGATCTTGCGCTGGTTCTCCACCGGCTCGTCGGAGCGCACGAGGCGGATCCGCGTCTCGTTCGGCGGCAGGCGGTAGAAGGCCGGCCCGTTGAGCGAAGTGAAGGCCTCCAGCCGGTCGAGCGCGTTCTCCTCCTCGAACACATGGGCGAGGCAGGCCATCGTGTTGGGCGCATTGAAGACGCCCGCGCAGCCGCAGGCGGATTCCTTCAAAGGATCGACATGCGGCGCCGAGTCCGTCCCCAGGAAGAACCGCCCCTCGCCAGAGGTCGCCGCTTTGCGCAGGGCCAGCCGGTGCGTCTCGCGCTTGGCCACCGGCAGGCAGTAGTAATGCGGGCGGATGCCGCCCGCCAGGATGGCGTTGCGGTTGATGATGAGGTGGTGCGTGGTGATGGTGGCGCCGATATTCTCGCCCGCCCCGCGCACGAAATCGACACCGTCCTTCGTGGTCACATGCTCCATCACGATCCGCAGTTCCGGGATCCGCCGGCGCAGCGGCATAAGCACGCGCTCGATGAACACCGCCTCACGGTCGAAGATGTCGATCTCGGGATCCGTCACCTCGCCGTGCACGCAAAGCGGCATGCCGATTTCCGCCATGCGCTCAAGCACGGGATAGACCGCCTCGACGTCGCGCACCCCGCTCTGCGAATTGGTCGTCGCCCCGGCCGGATAAAGCTTCACCGCCGTCACCAGCCCGTCGCGAAACCCTGATTCAATATCATCGGCTTGGCTGGCTTCGGTGAGGTAAAGCGTCATCAACGGCGTGAACGCGCTCTCCCGAGGCAGGGCGCCGAGAATCCGCTCGCGATAGGCCGCCGCGTCCGCGCTCTTGACGACCGGCGGCACCAGGTTGGGCATGATGATGGCGCGGGAAAAATGCGCTGCCGACCACGGCGCCACCGCCTCAAGCACGGCGCCGTCGCGCAGGTGGAGATGCCAGTCGTCCGGCTGGCGGATGGTGAGCGTTTTCATGTCGAGGCCGACTAGATAGCCGGATTCGGCGCCCATGCAAGGCCAAAGCGCTCAAACGTGCCCTCCCCGGCCCTCGTGACAAAAATCTCGACCGCACCTGTCGGCTTGGGGCATTGTCGGCCGTCTTGCAAACGAACGAGGTCAGTCAATGCTTTACGCCATTCTGTGCTACCACGACGAGGACGTGGTCAATTCCTGGTCGAAGGAGGAGGACGACGCGGTGCTCGCCAAGCGCCGCCGCGTCCAGAAGGAATTCGTCGAAAAGGGCAAGATGGGCCCGGCAATCCGCCTCGTGCCGACTTCGGCCGCCACGACGCTGCGCACCTCCGGCGACGAGCAACTGGTCCTCGACGGTCCGTTTGCCGAAACGAAGGAGCAGCTTCTCGGCCTCTACATCGTCGATTGCGCCAATCTCGACGAGGTCGTCGACTTCGCCAAACGGCTGAAGGAGGGTGAAACCTGCACCTTCGAGATCCGGCCGATGCAGATTTTCGAGAAGGGCGTACTGCCCGAGGAAGTCAAAGTAGGAACATGACCGACATCGCCTGGATCGAGACGACGCTGACCGGTGCCCGCCCGCAGGCCATGGGCGCGCTCCTGCGCTATTTCCGCGATCTCGACCGGGCGGAGGAGGCGTTCCAGGAGGCCTGCCTGCGGGCCATCAAGACCTGGCCGGTCAAGGGGCCGCCGCGCGACCCCGCGGCCTGGCTCATCTTCGTCGGCCGCAACGCCGCGCTCGATACGGTGCGCCGCGACAGCCGCAACACGGCCCTGCCGGAAGACAGGGCCATCTCCGACCTCGGCGACGCCGAGGCCGACATGGCCGAGCGGCTCGACGACGCGCATTACCGCGACGACATCCTGCGGCTGATGTTCATCTGCTGCCATCCCGACCTGCCGGCGACCCAGCAGATCGCGCTGGCCCTGCGCATCGTCTGCGGCCTGTCGGTGCGCGAGATCGCCAGCGCCTTCCTGGTGGGCGAAAAGGCCATGGAGCAGCGCATCACCCGGG
>NZ_JBHSUM010000121.1:0-12608 GCF_042660605.1 Nitratireductor sp. GCM10026969 | reverse complement strand
CGCCGCGCACGCGCAGCGCCGCGCCAAGCGCGAGCGGCGCCGTTGCAGCTCTCTCCAAGCTGGTCCATGGTAATTTTTTCAATCAGAAAAGAACGATCGGCGACGTCGTCAAGAAATGCGAGGATGAAACGGGCGTTCGATACAAATCGAACGCTTTTTCCGGCCCGTTGTCGCGCTATGCAAGCAAGGGTGATCTAAAGCGCGAGAAAAACGAGGAAGGAAAATACGTTTACTTCAAGTAATCCGTAATGCCCGTGGTCGATCCGGATCGATTGCGGGCATTGCTGACGGCGGCTCGTGCCAGTTAGACGCACGAAGGTTCCTTGATCTGACCGCCTGGCGGGCGGCATCATTCCGGCATGGCCTCGGGTCACGCCCGGGGATGATGATGGCGGGATGTTGTCCGCTGATAGCCGATGTTGAGAGTTGCGGCGACATCTCCTCGGGTTTGACCCGAGGGTCCGTGCCGGAACTTCGATAGGCCGCCATCGGCCATTACGACCGTCGGCAGGTCCGCAATACCGTTCCGATCTTCGGGCGGTGTGTTGAGCTAAACCCGCTCGACGAAGCTTTCCAGCACGCGTTTCTGCCCTGCCTTGTCGAAGTCGATCGTGAGTTTGTTGCCATCGATCGAGGCAATGTTGCCGTTGCCGAACTTCAGGTGGAAAACACGGTCGCCCACCTTGAAGGCGGAGGGGCTGTCGGAAACGGATTTGGCGACGAGCTCGCCCTCGATGGTCCGGTCCTTCACCGAGCCACGGCCGGCGCCATAGCCCGAATCGGTTTCGCCGTAGCCGATGCGCTCGACCTGGTGGCCGGAGCGCGTGCCCCAGTTGCGTGCGGTGGCATCGGTGCGGTTCCTCTGCGCGCGCTGCCAGCCGGGCGTTGAATAGGGACTGGAAAACACTTCCGCCGGCTCGTCGAAGCGTGAGGGGCCGTAGGGGTTGGGCCGGCCCGGCTGCCGGCCGTAGCCGCCATAGGCAGAGCCATCCTCGGCCACGTCCACATGCGCCTCGGGAAGCTCGTCGAGGAAACGCGAGGGGAGGGTGGACTGCCAGAGCCCGTGGATGCGGCGGTTCGAGGTGAACCACAGATGCAGGTTCTTCTTGGCCCGTGTCAGGCCGACATAGGCCAGCCGCCGCTCCTCCTCCAGCCCCGAGCGCCCGCCCTCGTCGAGCGCGCGCTGGTGGGGAAACAGGCCTTCCTCCCAGCCGGGCAGGAACACCGTCTCGAACTCCAGCCCCTTGGCCGAGTGCAGCGTCATGATGCTGACGGCATCAAGTTCCTCGTCGCGCTCGGCGTCCATCACCAGCGCCACGTGTTCCAGGAAGCCGCGCAGGCTTTCATATTCCTCCATGGAGCGGATGAGCTCCTTGAGGTTTTCCAGCCGGCCCGCCGCCTCCGCCGAGCGGTCGTTCTTCCACATCTCGGTGTAGCCGGACTCTTCCAGGATCGTTTCGGCCAGCTCCGTATGCGGGGTGCGCTCCAGCATGCCCTGCCAGCGCTCGAAGCTTTCCACCAGATTGCGCAGCGAGGCGCGCGGCTTCGGCTTCATCTCCTCCGTGCCGGCGAGATCGCGCGCGGCCTGCAGGAGGGGCACGCCGCGCATGCGTGCGACATCGTGGATCTGGCGCACCGCCGCTTCGCCCAAGCCGCGCTTGGGTACGTTGACGATGCGCTCGAAGGCGAGGTCATCGGCGCTCTGCGCTACGACGCGGAAATAGGCGAGCGCGTCGCGGATCTCCATCCGCTCGTAGAAGCGCGGGCCGCCGATGACGCGGTAGTTCAAACCGAGGGTCACGAAACGGTCCTCGAACTCGCGCATCTGGAAGGAGGCGCGCACGAGGATGGCCATGTCGTTCAGCGCGTGGCCCTTGGCCTGGGCCGCCTCGATCTCTTCGCCGACGGCGCGCGCCTCTTCCTCCGAATCCCAGGCGGCGTGAACCTTGACCTTGGGATCGTCGGGGTCGGCGATATCCGTGAACAGCGTCTTGCCGAGCCGGCCTTCATTGTGGGCGATAAGGTGGGAGGCGGCGCCGAGAATATGTGCCGTCGAGCGATAGTTGCGCTCCAGCCGGACGACGGTGGCGCCGGGGAAGTCCTTTTCGAAACGCAGGATGTTGTCCACCTCGGCACCGCGCCAGCCATAGATCGACTGGTCGTCGTCGCCGACGCAACAGATGTTGACTTTGTTTTCGCTCACGGCCGTATCGCGCTTCGCGCCGGGGTTCTGTGCAAGCAGTCGCAGCCACATGTATTGGGCCGTGTTCGTATCCTGGTACTCGTCCACCAGGATGTATCTGAACTTGGCGTGGTACTCCCTCAGCACGTCCGGGTTCTCCCGGAAGATGCGGATGGGGAGCATGAGCAGGTCCCCGAAATCGACGGCGTTGAGCGTCTTCAGGCGCTCCTGATAGGCGCGGTAAAGCTCGCGGCCCTTGCCGTTGGCGAAAGCGCGCGCGTCGCCTTCCTGAATATCGGACGGGCCCAGGCCCTTGTTCTTCCAGCCGTCGATCATCTGCGCGAACTGGCGGGCCGGCCAGCGCTTGTCGTCCAGCCCCTCGGCCTGGATGAGCTGCTTTAAAAGCCGGATCTGGTCGTCCGTGTCGAGAATGGTGAAGGAGGATTTCAGGCCGGCAAGCTCGGCATGGCGGCGCAGGAGCTTCACGCCGATCGAATGGAAGGTGCCGAGCCACGGCATGCCTTCGATCGCTTCGCCGACAAGGACGCCGATGCGCGTCTTCATCTCGCGCGCCGCCTTGTTGGTGAAAGTGACGGCGAGGATCTGCGAGGGGTAGGCGCGTCCGGTGGCGAGGATGTGGGCGATGCGTGTGGTCAGGACGCGCGTCTTGCCGGTCCCGGCGCCGGCCAGCACCAGCACCGGCCCCTCGGTGGTCTCCACCGCAAGGCGCTGCTCGGGATTGAGTCCTTCCAGGTATCGCGGCGCATGGCTCTGCCGTGCCGCCATCGCACGCGCGGCAATGCCGCCGGCACGCGGGGCGGGACTGGGCGCTTCTTCATCGCCGAAGAACGGCAGATCGTCGGGAGAACCTGACATCGGGCATCGCATATGGTGATTCGGGCCATCAAGGCCAAGCGTTTTCCTTTTGTACCGGTTCAACGTGGCGCGGCCAAGGCGGAGCCGCAACGAAGTCGAACCTTCCACGGCCGGACGACATCACGGAGCAGTGAACAGCCGTGAATGGACCCGCTGTTGCATGCCAATATCCTTGCCTGGGGCGCAACGATCCGAACAACAGGCGAATGCAGCAACAGTGGGAGAGTGGGCATGACCCGTCCAACCATCACCCAGGCGATGATCGACGCCTATGACGAATACACGCATCTGACCCTCGACCGGCGCGGCTTCATGGAGAAGCTGACGCGGCTCGCCGGCTCCAGCGCAGCGGCGGCGGCGATTGCGCCCATGCTGGCGGCCAGTTCCGCCCGCGCGGCGATCGTGGCCGAGGACGATGAACGGCTGGAGACCGAAGACATCACCTATCCCGGCGGCGAGGGCGAGATGCGGGGCTATATCGCGCGGCCGGCGGACCGGGAGGGAGAATTGCCGGCGGTCATCGTCATCCACGAGAACCGCGGGCTCAATCCGCATATCCGCGACGTCGCGCGCCGCATGGCGCTGGAGGGCTTCGTGGCGCTGGCGCCCGATTTCCTGTCGCCGCTCGGCGGCACGCCGGACGACGAAGACCAGGCGCGGCAGATGTTCGGCGAGCTCGACCGGGAACAGACGGTGGCAAACGGCGTGGCGACGATCGCCTTTCTGGAAGAGCACGAGGATGCAAACGGCAATGTGGGCGCGGTCGGCTTCTGCTGGGGCGGCGGCATGGTGAACCGCCTTGCCGTCGGCGCGCCCTCGCTCGACGCCGCCGTCGCCTATTACGGGGCACAGCCGGAAGCCGAGCAGGTGGAGAGCATCGAGGCGCCCCTGCTTCTCCACTATGCGGGGCTCGACGAGCGCATCAATGCCGGGATCGAGGATTACCGCAACGCGCTGGAGGCGGTCGGCAAGGACTACACGATCCACATGTATGAAGGGGTGAACCACGCCTTCAACAACGACACCTCCGAGGCACGCTACGACGAGGAGGCGGCGACGCTCGCCTGGGAGCGCACGGTGGCGTTTTTCAAGGAGCATCTCGCCTAGAGGTTCTCGAGCGGCGAGTTCCGCGAGGCGGCGAGGGCCCCGTCACTTGCAAATTCTAAGGACCTGGCTTTGCCAAGCCCAAGAATTTGCTTTCTCCCCCGCCCCTTTCGACAAGCTCAGGAGGGGGAGAAAGAGGCCGCGCCGGCCTTGCGGCAAGTCAATAGGCGTTGTCGATTGGTGATGGCGCTTGTGCCCGGGCCCGTTATGCGCAGCCCCGAGCCTGTTGCGCCCGCCGCAGAATGGCGCGGGCAAAAACCAGGTCGATGGGAATGGGGTCGCGCTGGCTTTCGATCTCGTGAAGCTCGTCGTTCACCGCCTTGAGCGCGCGCCAGACCTCATAATCGCTGACGCTGCGATCATGGGCAATCCGCTCCGACATGCGCTTTACGTCGACCTTCACCACCAACCTCCGTTACCGCTCTTAGAAATCGGCGGCAGGCGAATCGTTCCTTGACGAGGAAAATTCTGAAGCCTGGGGCGCCGTCTGCAAGGAAGCCCCGTGCGCTAAGCTGTGCAAAAGGTTGCATGGTTAATGGAAGGTTACCGCGGTTGGTCCGTTGCCGTCCCGGAACCGTTCATGGCCGTCGAGCCTCGGTAACCGGGTAATTTTGCCGCCCCTGCGCCGTTGCGCAGGGCAAAGCGGTTGCGTTGCCGCTGCAGGAGTCCCATAAAACGGGCACATCCAGCCGAGCCTTTCCTGTCAACATCATTTGAGCAAAGAACAGCTTATGTCGTCCCGAGCCATCATCGTCCCCAAGGGAAAAGAGGGGGAGACGAGTGGCGGCGGATCGCGACAGGCCGAGGAGGACGTTCAGCCTCCGGAACGCGAATTGTCGCTGCCGGTCCTGTCGCTGCTGGCGGTCGTCGTCGGTCTCGTCGCTGCCGCCGGCGCCATCGTTTTCAAGTATCTGATCGCCGTCATATACAATTTTTCGTTCTATCAGACCTTTTCCGTCCACTACGATCCGACCGCTTTCGGCGGCGCCAGTCCGCTCGGAGCGTTCGTCATCTTCGTGCCGGTGATCGGCGGGCTCATCGTCGTCTTCCTGGTGCGCTCCTTCGCACCGGAGGCGAAGGGGCACGGCGTGCCGGAAGTCATGTATGCGATCTACCATAACGCCGGGAACGTGCGCGGCGTGGTGGCGGTGGTCAAATCATTGGCCTCCGCACTCTCCATCGGCACCGGCGCCTCGGTCGGCCGCGAGGGGCCGATCATCCAGATCGGCTCCTCCTTCGGATCCACCTTCGCGCGCCTTTTGGGCCTCGTCCGTCCGCAGAAGATCACGCTCCTGTCGGCGGGGGCGGGGGCCGGGATTGCCGCGACCTTCAACACGCCGCTTGGCGGGGTGCTGTTTGCCAGCGAGGTCCTGCTGCCGGAAATTTCGCCGCGCAGCTTCCTGCCGGTGGTCATCGCGACGGCGACCGCGACCTATGCGTATCGCCTGATCATGGGCGGTGAAACGGCGTTCATGGTGCATGCCCTGGGCAGCATCCAGGAATCGCCGGTCAACCTGCACGAAATCCTCTTTGCCGCAGTGACCGGCGTGGTGATGGGGGTTGCAGCCTATGTGTTCGTCAAGCTGCTCGCCTATGTCGAGGACCGGTTCGAAGAAAGCCACGTCAATCCGTATCTCCAGAACGCGCTCGGCATGTTCGCCGTCGGCCTCATGGGATACGGCTTCTTCCTGGCGAGCGGGCACTATCACGTCATCAGCGTGGGATATTCGACCATACAGGACATCCTGGTCGGCGGCACGACGGGCATCCTGCTTCTGCTGGCGCTCTTCGTCGGCAAGCTTCTCGCGACCACGATCAGCCTGGGCGCGGGGGCCTCTGGCGGGATCTTCTCGCCTTGCCTGTTCATGGGATGCACGCTGGGGGCTGCGATCGGCGCGGTCGGTGCTGCGCTCTTTCCGCATGCCGAGATCTCCGTGCCCACATTCGCCATGATCGGCATGGGGGCGATGGTCGGCGGCGCCACCAGCGCGGTGATGACGGCGATCGTCATGATCTTCGAGATGACGCGCGACTACAACATCATCCTGCCGCTGGTGCTTGCGGTAGCCCTGTCGATCGGCATCCGGCGCTCGCTCGTCGCCAACGACATCTACACGATCAAGCTGCGCAATCGCGGCCGGCCGATCCCCACCAACCGCACCACGAACATGTTCCTGGTGCAGCCCGTCACCGAGATCATGAGCAAGAACTTCGTCGTGCTGCCGGGAGACATGACGGTGGCGCAGGCGCTGAAGGAAATCGACGTCGAGGCGGGCAAGGTGATCGTCACCGACGGCCAGCGGATCTCCGGATTCATCCGCATGGGCACGCTGCGCACCGACATGGAGAAGCTTGCCGGCGAGCGGCTCGACGAAATCTCGTCCAACGCCTTCATCATTGCCGCCGAGCGCAGCAACCTGAACGACGTGATCACCCGCATGAGCCGGCGCCAGCGTTCCTATGCGATCGTGATCAGGGGCAATCGCGGTGTCCCGCGGCCGGAGGAAATCGTCGGCGTCATCGACCGCGAGGAGGTCGCACAGTCGGTGATCCGCAATCATTACGGCTGAGGGCGTGTTGAGACGCAGGGGGTGATGAAACCCCCTCTCTTGCAAATTCTAAGACTTGGCATTTGCCAAGCCTAAGAATTTGCTTTCTCCCCCGTCGAGGGGGAGATATCGCCGGCGTCGTCCTTCCTGCCAATTGGCCGGCGCTGGAGACTGGCAGGAGCGGTCGTGCAGAGGCCTTCCGGCCTCTGATCGCTAAAGGAAAGCGGCCGCGCGCGGCGCACGGGCTCAGCTGCGCCGGCGGATGCCGATGGAGCGGCCGGCACGTTCCGGGCGCGGCAGATGGGCGTGCGCGGCCCACACCTTTTCCACCCGCTCCATGACGTCGGGCGGGAAGGGGGCGACCTTCGGGCCGGCCATATCCACGTGGAGGGCAATGCTCTCGCACGTCGCGGCAAGCCAGCCGTCGGAATGGTAGAGCCCCTGGAATGCGTGCAGGCGCTTCTCGTCGTGGTCGAGAAGCTGCCAGGAGGCGGTGACGCGGTCGCCGAGATGCAGTTCGCGCACGTAGCAGACGTGGATTTCGGCGGTATAGGTGGTCAGCCGGCGCGTGCGCGCGTATTCCGGGCCCAGTCCCAGCTTGACCCACAGTTCGTCGGTGGCGCGATCGAAAAGCACATTGTAATAGGCCATGTTCAGATGACCGTTATAGTCGATCCAGTCCTTTTCGATCTCGTAGGCGCTGGACATGTGCGGTGCGGCAACCGGCTCCATCGTTCTTCCTCATGTTCGGCGCAATCGGCACCACTGGACAGGCGGCGACGATCTGCTGGAGAGTCGGGGCGGGATTGAAACGGAAAGCACCTTCCACCACAAGGGCGGAGGGCTGACAGGCGGAGGAAAGAAGACATGGGTCCAGCGGCGAATGCTGACATTGCGCGCGACGAAGGCGGTATTTCGGCGGCCCTGGCGCAATTGTCCGCGCGTTTCGGCGAGCGGCTTCAGACGGGCATGGCCCTGCGCGAGCAGCACGGGCACACCACCACCTACATTCCCACCCAGGCGCCGGATGCGGTGTTCTTTCCCGAAAGCGTGGAGGAGGTGCAGGAGGCGGTGAAGATCTGCGCCGAACACCGGATGCCGGTCATCCCCTTCGGCGTCGGCTCCTCGCTCGAAGGCCACGTCAACGCGCCGGCAGGGGGGCTATCGATCGACATGGCGCGCATGAACCGGGTGCTATCGGTCAATCAGGAGGATCTCGACTGCACGGTCGAGGCCGGCATCACGCGCGAGGAGCTGAACCACTATCTGCGCGACACCGGCCTTTTCTTCCCCATCGACCCGGGCGCCAATGCCAGCCTGGGCGGCATGGCGGCCACCCGCGCCTCGGGCACCAACGCCGTGCGCTACGGGACGATGCGGGAGAACGTCCTGTCGGTGACGGCGGTCATGCCCGACGGCCAGGTGGTCACGACGGCGCGGCGGGCGCGCAAGTCCTCGGCCGGATACGACCTGACGCGGCTGCTCATCGGCTCGGAGGGGACGCTGGGAGTGATCTGTTCGCTTACCGTGCGCCTGCACGGCATCCCGCAGGCGATCTCGGGCGGCGTCTGCCCGTTTCCGAGCGTGGAGGCGGCCTGCCAGGCGGTGATCATGACGATCCAGATGGGCATTCCGATCGCCCGCATGGAACTCGTCAACGCCCTCGGCATGCGCGCCATCAACGAATACTCGAAGCTCGACTACCCGGAAAGCCCGTGCCTTTTCCTCGAATTCCACGGCACTGATGCCGGCGTCGCCGAGCAGGCGGAGCTTTTCGGCGAGATCGCGGCGGAGTTTTCCGGCGGTCCCTTCGTGTGGACGCGCGCGGCGGAGGAGCGCCAGAAGCTGTGGAAGGCCAGGCACGACTTCTACTGGGCCGGTTTCGTCCTGCGGCCGGGCACCAAGGCGCTGGCGACGGATGTCTGCGTGCCCATCTCCAGGCTCGCGGAATGCATCGTGGAAACGGAAGCTGATATCGCCGAGACCGGCCTCGTGGCGCCAATTGTCGGCCATGTCGGCGACGGCAACTTCCACGTCTCCGTGCTGATGGACATGGAGGACGGGGACGAGATCGCCCGTGCCGAGGCCTTCGTGGGGCGTCTCAACCGGCGGGCGCTTTCCATGGAGGGAACCTGCACGGGCGAACACGGCATCGGCCAGGGCAAGATGCGCTATCTGGAAGAGGAGCACGGGGCGGCGGGCGTCGACATGATGCGCACCATCAAGCGCGCGCTCGATCCCCTGGGAATCATGAATCCGGGAAAAATTCTGGACATGACTGGCAAATAGCGCGGCGCGCGGCCACTTTAAGGCCACCGGGCGGGGTTACATGAAGACGCGTTCGTGCTGTTGCGTCCTTGCCGGCGCCCGGTACGCTGCGGGCAGCGCCCGTAGCGGATTCGCAATGACTGCCTCGCGGAAAGGGAGGTGAAAGCTGGCACGGCTCTTCGTCATTCTCGGTGGTCTGGTGGTGCTGGCGCTGACGGCGGCGCTGGTGGCACCCTATTTCATCGACTGGACGAACTATCGCGACGATTTCGAGCGCGAAGCCGGGCGTGTGCTTGGCCGCGAGGTGCGGGTGGAGGGCACGGCGCGGGCACGCATCCTGCCCTTTCCGTCCGTCACCTTCACCGATGTGGTGGTGGCCGGCGAGGAACCCGGCGAGATCCTCATGACCGTGGACGAGTTTTCCATGGATGCGGAGCTGGCCCCGTTCCTGAGCGGCGAGCTTCTGATCTTCGACATGCGGCTGGTGCGTCCGAGCGCCACCCTGGAGATCGGCCCGGAAGGGCGCATCGACTGGGCCATGCGGCCGTCCTCGCCCTTCGATCCGCGGCAGGTGACGCTGGAGCACGTCTCCGTGAGCGACGGCACGCTGACCATTCAGCAGCGGGCGAGCGGGCGGACCGTCACCTTGAACGATATCGAGACCACGCTTTCGGCCCGTACGCTTGCCGGGCCCTGGCGCGTGCAGGGCACGCTCGCCGTCGACGGTTTGCCGGTGGCGCTGTCCGCCTCCACCGGCGCGGTGAGCGAGGACGGCACGATGCGTGTGCGGGTGTCGGCGGAGCCGCGTGACTATCCGCTGGCACTTGAGACCGACGGGCACGCCCGTTTGCAGCAAGGGGAAGGGCTCTATGCCGGCACGTTCCGGCTGCGCACGGTCGAACCGGAATCACAGGCGCAGACGGCGCAGGCCGAGCCCGAGCGCGAACGTCCCGGCAATCGCCTTTCCGGGCGCTTCGCGCTCGATCACCAGCGGCTGAACCTCGAGGAGTTCCGTTTCGAAACGGGACCGGAGGAGGACCCCTATACGGCCGAGGGCAAAGCGCTGATCGATCTCGGGGCGGAGCCGTCCTTTTCGATCATGGCCGACGGCGCGCAGATCCGCTTTGGCGACAGCGATCCCGCCGGCGGCGCCATGTCGGGGCTTTCGGCGGACGAGCGGTTGGCGGCGCTCACCGGATTCATCACCGATCTGCCGAAGCCCGGCATTCCGGGAACCGTCGCCGTCAACCTGCCGGCCATCGTCGCCGGAGACACGACGATCCGCGACATCCATATCCGTGCCGAGCCGGCAGAGCAGGGCTGGAACATCGAGCAGATCGCCGCCACGCTTCCCGGCCGGACCCGCTTCGAGGGGGCGGGCCTGCTCGCCACCGGCGAGGCGCTGGCCTTCGACGGCAACATCGTGCTGGCGGTCGGGCAACCCTCGGGCTTTGCCGCCTGGCTGGCGCGCGATGTCGACGCGGCGATCCGGCGCCTGCCGGCGGCAGGGTTCAGCGCCGACGTGGCGCTGACCGAAGAACGGCAGCAGTTCGACAATCTGGAACTGATCCTGGGCGAGGCGCGATTTCGCGGCGCCATCGACCGGCGCAGCCCCGCCGATGCCCGTCCCATGCTTTCCTTCTCGCTCGAAGGGGATCGGCTCGATATCAACGAGATGCATGCCTTCGCCTCGCTCTTCATCGATGAAGAGGGACGGAACCGGCTTGCCGACCATGACGTCGACCTGGAGATCGCTGCCGGGCCCGTCTCGGCGGAAGGCTTGAGCGCCGAGCGGCTCGACGCCGCCCTGCGCCTGCGTGACGATACGCTGGAGATCGATCGGCTCACCATCGGCGGACTGGCGGAGGCGAGCATCAGCGCCACGGGCAGGATCGAGGGACTGGAGGAGGATCCCACCGGCCAGGTCGACGCGACCGTCGTCGCAGTGGATCTGGCTCCGCTCGTCAGTCTGCTCGCTGAACGCTTCGGTGAGAATCGCCTGCTCGGGTTGTTGAACCGCAATGCCGCGAACTTTCCGGGTCTCCTTGAGGATGCGGAGGTCGATATCGTCGCCAGCGCGGCGGACAATGGCGACGATTCGGCGGGCCTCGCCGTCAGTGCGAGGGGGCACGCCGGCGGCACGAACTTCAGCCTCTCCGTCTCCGGCAATGGTACGCTCTCGCAGATGGCGGAGGCGCGCTTCATCGCCGAGTTGACGGCGCAGAACGACAGTGCCTCCCCGCTCTACGGGCTTTTCGGCCTGCCGGCCCTGCCTTTGGACCTCGCCGGCGATGCCCAGGCGGAGCTGACCGCGGCCGGCACATTGTCGGAGGGCATGGAAACGCAATTGCGCTTTTCGGGTGAGGGGCTCACCGCGCGTTTCAGCGGCGAGGCGGCCCTGCCGGAGGAGGGCTTCTCCATGGCCGGGCGGGCGGAGATCGATTCCGAGGACCTGGAGCCCTGGCTCGCAACGGCCGGCATCTCGCTGCCGGGCTTCGGATACGGTCTGCCGGCGGCACTTTCCGCCGATGTCCGCTACGCGGAGGGCGTTGCCCGGTTCGGCGGTCTTTCCGGCGAGGTGGTCGGCCATGTCGTCAACGGCGATCTCGACGCGCAGATCAGAGACGGCAGGCCGCATTTTTCCGGAGAGCTGCAGTTGGGCGGCCTTGATCTCGGCCTTGCGGCGGAGATGGTGCTGGGGAGCGAAGCCCTGCAAACGGGCGATGGTCCCTGGCCCGAAACGCCCTTTGCCGGCGGTGTTTCCGCGCCTTTTTCGGCGGATGTGGCGCTTGCCGCCGACCGCCTGTGGCTCGGCAACCTCGCCACCGCGGAGGCGGCGGCGTTGCATCTTCGCCTGGACGGAGAGGGCCTTGCCGTTTCCGACCTGTCGGCGCGTTGGGCCGGGGGGCGGATCAGCGGCATGGCGGAGTTGCGCAACAACGCCGGCACAGGCCTCTTCAATGCGCAACTGACTCTCGATGACACGTCGTTGCCGGCGCTCCTGCCCTTTACCGGCATTGCCGGACGCGGCGACCTCAGCGCCAACCTGACCTCCAGCGGAAAGAGCATGAACGGCATGATGGCGTCGCTTTCCGGATCCGGTTCGGCGGCGCTCGAGGGGCTCGAGATCGCCGGCGTCGATCCGCAGGCGCTGGCGCCGATCCTGGAGCGAGCCGACGAGATCGGCACCAAGATCGATGCCGACCAGGTTGCCGCGTTCGCGCCGGAGAGGGTGCTGTCCGGCCGTTTCGCGGCAGGCGCGACGGAGTTTGCCTTCACCGTCGCCAACGGCGTGGCGCGCACCCCGCCGGTCCAACTCGAAACCGAGGGGGCGCAGATGAGCGTGGAGGCGGCGGCGGATTTTGCCGCGCGCACCGTGTCGGTTACGGGCGGCGTCACCTATGAGGCGGGTGTCGAGGCTGTCGCCGGGGCCGAGCCGCTGGTGCGCTTCGCCGTCCACGGACTGCCCGGCGCGACGGACCTGCAGCTCGATGTCGAACCCCTGGCGCAGTATCTGACGCAGCGGGCGCTCGAGCGCGAGCAGGCGCGCGTAGAGCACATGCAGGCGCTCCTGCTCGAGAAGCAGCGCCTGCGCCGTGAAGTGCGCTATTTCGAGGCGCAGGAGGCCG
>NZ_JBHSUM010000120.1:0-12729 GCF_042660605.1 Nitratireductor sp. GCM10026969 | reverse complement strand
TGCCGCGGCCTGTTCAGCGGCGTGCAGCGCGGCGGCGAGATCGCCTCCGCCTTCGCGCGCCTTCGAAAGCGCGTCCGCCGCCGGGCGCCAGGCATCCACCATGGTCTTGTCGCCGACGGCGGCCTTGCCGCGATCCTCGATGCCTTGTGCCATCGCCTGGAAGGCTTGCGCCATGTCGTCGTCCGTTGCGACCTCCTTGCCCTTCAATGCCGCGCCGGCGCGCATGAAGGCGGTGGCGTAAAGGGGCCCGGAAGAGGCACCGACGGCGTTCAGAAACGCCTTTGCGGCCGTGTTGAACACGTCGCTCGGCGCCGACGCGCCGGGATCGAGATCGGTCACGGCGGCGCGCACGGCGTTGAAACCCTGCGCCATGGCGATGCCGTGATCGGCATCGCCGATATGGCCGTCGAGCGCGCACAGGTGGTCCTTCTCGGTCTCGATGCGCGTGGCGACGGCCTCGAACAGGGCGATCAAGCGTGCGCTGTCGAATGTGCTCATTGCCGCCTCCTCAGCCGTTGAACATCGCGCAGGCGCAGGGGTGATCGATCATCCGGGTCAATTCGTCGTCGAGATGCATGAGCGTGATCGACGCACCGGCCATTTCCAGCGAGGTGCAGTAGTTGCCGACCCAGGTCTTGTGCGCGGAAAGCCCCGCCTCCTTGAGCCGCTGATGAACGCGGCGGTTCATGATGTAGAGTTCCATCAGCGGCGTTGCACCGAGGGAATTGACGAGTACGGCGACCCGGTCGCCCTTTTGGGGCGCCATTTCCTCGAAGATCGAATCCATGATGCGGTCGGTGATCTCGTCCGCCGTCTGGAGGGACTCGCGCATCATACCGGGCTCGCCATGGATGCCCATGCCGATTTCCATGTCGTTTTCGCCCATCTCGAAATTCCACTTGCGCGTCTGGGGCAGCGAGCAGGGCGAGAGCGCGACGCCGATCGTATAGGTGTGGTCGTTCGCCTTGCGGGCGATGCGCTCGCATTCGTCGATCGGCAGCATCATGTCGCAGGCCGCCCCCGCGGCCTTGAAGATGAAGAAGTTGCCGGCCACGCCGCGCCGCTTTTCCCGCTCGCTCACCGGGGCGGAGGCGATGTCATCGGTCGACAGCACCGTGCGCACCTCGATGTCCTCCATGGCGGCCATTTCCGCGGCCATGTCGAAGTTCATCACGTCGCCGGCATAGTTGCCATACATGTAAAGCACGCCGGCGCCGCCATCGACCGCCTTGGTGCAGGCCAGCACCGGGTCCGGCGGCGGCGAGGCGAAGACGTTGCCGATTGCCGCGGCGTCGGCAAGCCCCTTGCCGACAAAGCCGAGGAAGGTCGGCTCATGGCCGGAGCCGCCGCCGATCACCAGGCCTACCTTGCCCTTTCGCGGCCCCTCCCGCGCGACGATGGCGCGAGGGTTCTCGGCAAGCCGCGTCACGACATCGCCGTGAGCGGCGATCACGCCCTCCAGCATTTCGTCAACGGCATCGTCGCCACGATTGATGATCTTCTTGGTCGCCATCCCTGTCCTCACTCGCCGTAGCCTGTTCGTCGCGCTATGTTCCTAGACTTCCGCCCCGGTCCTCTGCACCGGCCAGGTGTTCATGCATTCCAGCGTGTGCTCGAACGATCGAATCCCCGCGTCGGAGCCCAGCCCGCTCGCCACGAGCCCGGCGGCGGCCTGCGCGAAGCGCACGGCATCCTCCGGGTTCATCTCGTGCTTCAGCGCGGTGATGAACCCGGCATCGAAGGCGTCGCCACAGCCCGTCGTATCGACCACCTCGATCCGGTAGGCGGGCATGGTGAAGCGTGTCCCGTCGGCATGGGCGTAAAACGCCCCCTCGCCGCCCAGGGTGAAGACACAGCAGGTCGCCCCCTTGTCGAGGAAGTGGTCGGCGGCCTCCGGGGCGCTCTTGCGCCCGGACATCACCATCGCCTCCTCGATGGAAGGCATGAAATAGTCGATGTGCGGCAGCAGCGGCTCGACGATCGCCGCCGTCCCGGCATCGGCCGCGATGAGGTCGAAGGTGACGGTGCGCCCGCGCTTCTTGGCTTCCTGCAGGAGCACGCGGCTCGGCTCGCCGTCGAGCCGGCGCAGGAGCCCCGTGCCGCCCAGATGCACGATCGGCGCCCCCAGGACGAGATCGTAGGCATCAGCCGGCACGTCGAAATGGTCCGACGCGCCGCGGGCGTGCAGTGCCGGCCGTTCTCCATTGGCGCGCACGTTCAGGATCGTCGCCGAGGTCGGCACGCCTTCAAGCCGCTGCATGGCGGCGACGTCGATGCCGTGCCCGCGCATGGTCGACAGCATCCTGTCCGCCTTCTCGTCGTCGCCCACCGCCCCGACCGCCAGGCAACCGAGGCCGAGCTTGGCACAATCCACCACGGTCCCGCCGGCCGTGCCGGCGACCGTCAGCCGGATCTCGTCGATGAATTCGACATTCCCGCCTTCGGGAATCGCGTTTACCGGACGGCCGAGAACGTCGAGGATGTACAACCCGACAACCGATACATCATGCGCCATCGACCGTGCTCCTCCCCTCAGCGCTTTCCTTCATCGCGGCCCCGACCCGCGTGCCGTTCGCGAAGACGCTCGTCCACTCGGGATCGGCCGAAACGTAAACCGCGTCGCCAGGCCGCACGCCGTCGAGGCCGTCGACCTTGGCCTTGATCTCGAAATCCTCGAGCGCAATGCGGATGATCGAGCGCCCGGCGATGCCGACATTCATGTCCTTCAGCCTGCCTGCCACCGCGCCCGGCCGCGGGCGCGCCGAAACGCGCACATGTTCTGGCCGTACGCCGATCTTGATCTCGGCCGCATCATCCAGCGGACGTTCGGGGGTGTAGACGCCGCCGCCCAGCGCGCTGGTCACCCCGTCCCCTTCCCGTCGCGCCGGCACGAAGTTCATGCCGGGATTGCCGAGGAACCAGCCGGCGAACTCCGTCTCGGGCACCGCGTAAAGATGCTGCGGCGTGTCGTACTGGATGATCCGCCCGTCGCGCATCAGCGCCACGTGATCGGCCAGCGTCATGGCCTCGGTCTGGTCGTGGGTGACGTAGATGATCGTTTGCTTCAGGCGGCTCGTGACCAGCTTGAAGGCACGGATCAGGGCAAGCTTTGCCTGAACCTCGACATTGGTGGTCGGCTCGTCGAAGAGCACGATATCCGAGCGCCGCGCCACGGCCCGGCCGACGGCGACCTTCTGCCGGCTGCCCGCATCGAGTTCTCCGATGAAGGCGCCCCTGCGGTCGCGCATGTCCAGCACATCCAGCACCTCGTCGATGCGCCTTCGGCGCTCGGCGGCATCGATGCTGCGGTCCTGGTTGAGCGGCAGCGCGATGTTCTCCTCGACCGAGAGCGTCGGGTACATGACCGGATACTGGAAGACCATGCCGACGCTGCGCTTGCGCGGGGGCAGGCCGCCCATGTCCTTGTCGCCGAAGAGGATGCGCCCCGAAGTCGGCGTCTCCAGCCCGACGATCATGCGCATCAGGGTGGTCTTGCCGCAGCCTGAGGGCCCGAGAAGGCAGGTGACGGCGCCGTCCTCGAAGGTGGTGCTCAGGGAATCGACGGCAGTGAAGTCGCCGAACTTCTTGGTGACGTTGTCGATGACGACCTTAACCATGGGCCACGGCCTCCCTATGCGGCTGAGCGCGCCCGATCCGCTCGCCGGTGGCGGCGTCGAAGACCATGATGCGTTCCGGGTCGATCGCGATCCTGACCTCGGCGTCGATCTCCGGCAGCGCGGCATGGGCGGAAGGGAAGGCCGCCGTCATCGGCATGCCGTCGCTTTCGAGATAGACGACGATCTCGGACCCCAGATGCTCGACGATGCGGACGCTGGCCTTGGCGCCCATTTCTCCCGTGCCGTCGAGCCGCACATCCTCGGGGCGCAAGCCGAGCCGCACCGTTCCGTCGGACACATCCTGAGGGAGCGCAAAGCGCAGTCCGCCCGTCTCGACGACCCCGTCGCGCGCGGTGCCATTCCAGACATTGGCCTTGGGGAAACCGATCAGCTCGACGCTGCGCGCGAAGCGCGGTTCGCGATAGAGATCGAGGACGTCATCCTTCTCCACCACGCGGCCGTCGTCGATCACCACCAGGTCCTGCGCCATGGTGAGCGCCTCGAGCGAGTCGGCCGTGGCGTAGAAGAAGGTCGCCTGCAGTTCCTCGCAAAGATGCTTCAAGTCGTCCATCAGACGTTCGCGCAGCTTGTAGTCGAGGCCGACCAGCGGATCGTCGAGCACGAAGACGGAGGCGTTGGTGAGCAGGCCGCGGGCAACGGCGACGCGCTGCTTCTCACCGCCCGAGAGCTGGTCCGGCGTCTTCTTCATGAGATGCCCGATCGACAGCATGGCCGCCGAGCGGTCGACACGCTTGGTCACTTCGGCGGACGGCGCGCGCGCAAGGCGCAGCGGATAGGCGATATTCTCGAACACGGTCATGTGCGGGTAGAGGGCGAAGCTTTGCGGCACGTAGCCGAAATTGCGCCCCCCCGGCGGCAGATCGGTGATGTCCACCCCGTCGGCCAGGATGCGTCCGCCGTCCGCCTTCTCCAGCCCGACCAGCAGGCGGAACAGCGTCGATTTCCCGCTCTTGGGCGGACCGCAGAGCACGGTGAACCGTCCGGGCTCGACGGTGAGCGACAGATCGTCCACGGCCTTGTCCCGGCCGAAGGTCTTGGTCACGGATTGAAACTCGACCGCCGGCATCTAACGCCCCAATTGTGCGAGATAGGGCACCAGGAAGATGCCGAGACTGAACAAGGCCACGATCACCGCCAGGATGATCAGCGTGCGAACGGCCGTGCCGGCAAAGCCCAGGTGCTTCGGCACATTGCCCACGGCGATCTGCAGGAAAGTCGCCGCCACCAGCACGACGAGGCCGAAGCGGTAGACGTCGATCGACCAGCGCTGCGCCACCAGCACGATGCCGCCGAGCATGGTGAAGATCAGCACCATCTCGGCGCGTTCGGCGAAAGGCACTTTCTGCATCGTCTAGACCTCCCCGCGCACGGTACCGAAGGTCATGCCGACCAACAGATACTTCTGGAACAGATAGATGAAGACCACCGGCGGGATGATGTAGATCGAGGTGAGCGAGGCGATGAAGGTCCAGTTCAGCCCGCCGTCCGAATAGGTGCCGACCGCCAGCGCGTAGGGAATGTTCTGGGTCGACACGCCGCCGATGATGAAGTTGAACAGATACTCGTTCCACACGAAGATCAGGTTGAAGATGAAGGCGGCGATCAGGCCCGGCTTCACCTGCGGCAGCACCACCTTGAAGATGATGTGGAACCACGAGCCGCCATAGACACGGCCCGTCTCGTCGAAGCGCTGCGACACCCCGTCCAGGAAGCCCTTGAGGATCCACACCGAGAAGGGGATCGAGAACATGGCGTAGAACAGCGTCAGCGCGATGTGGTTGTCCTTCCAGCCGAAGGCCACATACATCAGGAACACCGGCAGGATGACCGCCGGCCCCGGCAGCATGCGGATCGACAGGAGCAGGAACATCAGGAAGTCCGTCGCCTTGGGCCTGAAGCGAGAGAAGCAGAAGGCGGCGAGGAACGAGACGAACACCGCGATCACCACCGCCGCCAGCGACATCAGCAGCGAGTTGCCAAGCTGCAGCCAGAAGGAGCGCGTATTGGTGAACAGGTCCACATAGTTCGCCAGCGTCGGCGAGAAGATCAGCTTGGGCGGCGTGGCCAGCATGTCGGTGCGCGACTTGAAGGACGACAGGATGATCCAGGCGACCGGCGAGAAGAAGATCAGCGCGACCAGCCAGAGCGCGGCGTAATAGGCGCGGCTTTTCCAGGCGGTGGTCATGGTCAGGTCCTCCTCCTGCGGCGCGACAGCACGTAGATGAAGATCGAGGTCATGGCGATGGAGATGAGCAGAAGCAGCACCGAATAGGCCGACGACCAGCCCATGTTGAAGCTCTCGAAGCTCTGCTTGTTGAGTTCGACGGCGACGAGCCGCGTGGTCTGGCCGGGCCCGCCCTTGGTCATCGGGATGACGAGGTCCAGCGTCTTGAAGGAATCGATGGTGCGCAGAAGGATGCCGAGCATCAGGATGAACTTGCCGTGATGCCAGACGACCAGCGTCAGGCGCTTGCGCCAGGGCAGCCGGTCGATCTCCGCCGCCTCCAGTTCCGCCTTCGGCACGGAACCGAGCGCGGCCAGCGTCATCAGCGTCATGAACGGCGTCCACATCCAGCAGTCGACCGCGAGCACCGCCCAGAAGGCGATGTCGGGATCGCCCAGGAAGTCGATCGGCCCGGTGCCGAACGTGCCCTGCGCCATGGCATTGAGCACACCGAAGGTCGGATCATAGATGAAGCGGAAGAAGGTGCCCGTGGCGATCGGCGTCAGCACCATCGGCGTGAAGAGGAGCGTCAGCGCCACGCGCCGGCCCGGCATGTCCTTCGACCCCCAGAAGAGAAAGCCGAGCAGCACGCCAAGCGTCGTCTGGATCGCCACGCCGACGCCGACGAAGACGAAGGTGCGGTGAAGGTCGGACCAGATGTTGTTCTTGTTGTAGTAGATGTCCACGAAGTTGCGGAAGCCGATGAACTCCGGCGGCATGCCGCTGATGAGCGAGAACTTGTGGAACGACAGGCCGAGCAGCCACAGCACGGGAATCGTGTTGAAGACCAGGAAGAACGTCAACACGGGCACGAGCAGCGCGACTGTCAAAAACCGCCTGTCGTCGAAGACGCGCAGGAAAGACGCTTTGGACATGAGCAGACCGGAATACTGAGCCATGGGCCCGCTCCCTGGCCGGGAGCGGGACGGAAGGTCGAAGATCCTTAGAGCGAGGTGCTCGCGCAGGCGTCCGAAGGCCGTTCGGAGGCCGTGCCCGCGTCATAGAGGATCTGCTGCTGCTGGCAGGCGATATAGTCCAGCGCCTGCTTCGCCGACGCCGTCGTTCCGGTCATGTAGGAGGTAAAGCCCTCCTGCTGGACGGCGAGCATCTCCGAATAGCGCGGATGGTGCCAGAAGTCGCGGGAGCGGCCGGGCTCGAGCATGTATTTGTAGGCCCGGTTCCACGGATTGATGTCGTCGAACTCGGGGTTCGACAGCGTCGCCTTGTCCGTGGGATTGCCGCCGCGCCTGGCGAATTCCAGCGTCGTCTCCGGCAGGTACCACCAGTTGAGGAAGTCGATGGCGACCCGCATCTTGGTGTCGTCGTTGAAGGCGTTCAGCACCCAGGGCTGCCCGCCCATGGTGTAGACGCGCTTGGCCTCATCGCCCTTGCCGTGCTTGGGCGGCGGCACGACCAGCACGTTGTCGCGGTTTTCTTCCGTGATCATGGCGAGGCCGACGGCGGCCCACTGGAAGGCCGAGAAGACCTTGCCCTGGGTGAACACGTCGATGATCTCGGCGATGCCGTAGTTCAAGGCACCCGACGGCTGGTATTTGAGGAAGCCCTTGTACTGCTCCATCGCCGTGGCGTTGAGGTCTGAGTTGAGGATGCCTTCGACCTGTCCCGTCTCCGGATTCCAGACCTCGCCGCCCTGGCTCCACATGAAGGGATAGAGATAGCAGGTGCAGAAATCGTAGACGCGGCTGTATTGCGAAGCGGTTCCCCACAGCTCCTGGTCGGGGCGGGTGAAGAAGTCGGCGATCTTTTCGAACTCCTCCATAGTGAGGTCTTCGAAATCCTCGAAGGTCTGCGGCAGGGGCTGTCCGTATTTCTCCTGGAAGGCCGTCCGCTCGTCCTCGTTCTCCAGCAGGTCCTTGCGCACGAAGAGCGCGATGGTGTCGCCCTCCTGCGGCAGGCCCCAGCGGTTGTTGGAGCCGTCGGGATAGACCATGTAGGTGTCGACGACGGTCTGCGAGTACCAGTCGAGCTGCAGGTTCGGATTGTTGGCGATGACGTCGTCGAGCTGCAGGATCCAGCCGGGCTGCGCCAGGGCACCCAGCCACTGGCTGTCGGAAATGATGATGTTGTATTCCTGGCTGCGCGTGGCAAGCGAGGTCGCCGCCTTCTGGAACAGATCGGCGAACGGCGCCTCGGCGAAGCCGAAGCTGACGTCATAGCCGTATTTCTCCTTGGCGAATTCGGCAAAGAGCGGCGACATCTGGACGCCGAGCGATGACGGCAGCCAGCCGGCGATGCCGAGGATGTTCATCTCGATCGACTGCCCGGCGAGCGGATGCTCCTCCTGGGCGCGAAGCCTGTTGATGAAGGGGGCGGAAACGGCGCCCGAAAGCCCCAGCGCGGCGCTGCCCTTCAGAAAGGTGCGGCGCGGAACGATGAGACGGCGTCCGGAACTGTTGTTCTGCTCTGTCACTGAAACTCCTCCCTGGGAAACGGCGGCCATGGCCGCCCTGTGATGTCCTCTTGGCCGCGCGCGGCTCCTACCCACCGGCGCGAACGGTCCTCCAGACCGTGACTCGACAATATTCAACTGTTGTTCGACAAATGTCAATTCCGCAAAGATGACACCCTTCTGGGCCGCTTCACCCGGGGGTGCACGATGGCTCTAGGCGGGCGCTCGGCCCACCAGCCGGAAATCGAAATCGTAGGGCGCATCCTTCAGCACGGCATCGACGATGCTGCGCGCCAGCGGCAGATCGGCCTCGGAATGACTGCGGACCCAGCGGCCGAGCGCGCGGGCGGTGTCGATCCCTTCCACCGTCTCGCCGGCGAGTTCGGTCTTCATCACCTGCGAGACCCGCAACCCGCGGCCGAGAGCGTGGCCGAGGCGGCTGTTGCGTCCGCCGCCGACCGTCACGTGCAGATCTCCCAGCCCGGCCAGATCGAACACCGTTTCGGGCCGGCCGCCGATCTCGCCGGCGATGAGCCGCATCTCGCGGATCGCCTGGTTGAAGGCGGCTGCCGTCGGGTTCTTGGTCTGGCTGCCGCCCCGGTCGGCGTAGCGCGTCTGCATCGCGCTGACGCCGATGGCGTAGAAGTTCTTCAGGGCGGCACAGGCCTCGACCCCCGTTACGTCCTCGCTGACGTCGAGGCGGTAATAGCTGGTACGCATCAGCCGGGCCAGCGCCTCCGCGCGCGCCTTATCCGGGCAGGCGTAAACACACGCGGTCGGCCTGCGGTTGGCCAGCTCGCGGGCGATGCAGGGCCCGCCGATACCGATAAACAGGTCGGGCCGAAGGGCCTCGACGGCTTCTGGCGCCGTCTGGGCATAGGTCCTTATCCCCGCGCGGCCGGCCACAAGTCCCTTGGTCACAAAGGCCACGGGAACCGGTTTGCCGATCAGCGCGTCGAGCTGGGCACAAACCCATTCGATGCCGGGACTGCTGACGCCAACGATAAGAAGGTCGGCTTCATCCCCGTGGCGCGTGCCCAATTCGTCGATGTCGAGCGGCTCAACGTTTGCCGGCAAAGGAGCATCCAGTTTCGGGTGCACGCCGCCCGGCTTTTTGAGCGTGGCGATGATCTCACTGTCGAGCGGCGTGCCGACGAGACGCACCGAATGTCCGTTGTCGGCGGCCGGAACCGATATCGCCGACCCCATGACACCGGCGCCGATGATGAGGATGTTCGCCATCGTCCTAGAGCCGCTTTCCCGTTACCGCGTCGAAGACGTGAATTTTCGCCGGATCGACGCCGAAACGCACCGTCTCTCCCTTTTCGATGACCGGACGGCCGGAGACGACCGCCCGCAGATCCTCGCCGCCCAGATGAAGATGCAGCAGGGTTTCCGGCCCCGTGTTCTCCGACAGCACCATCTCGGCGCCGTGCGGCGCGCCGGGCGCCACCGCGACGTCGCCCGGCCGGATGCCGCATGTCACCTCCATGCCTTCCTCGACGGCGGCATCGGCGGGCAGCGTGAACTGCACGCCGCCCAGCTCGATCGCCGCCTGCCCGTCCGCCATCGCGACCCTGCCGCTGAGAAAATTCATCGGCGGCGAACCAATGAAGTCGGCGACGAAGAGCGAGGCCGGGCGGTCATATACCTCCGGCGGCGTGCCGCGCTGCTCTATTACCCCGCCATGCATGACGACGATGTGATCGGCCATGGTCATGGCCTCGATCTGGTCATGGGTGACGTAGACTGTGGTCGTGTCCAGCCGGTCGTGAATGCGCCGGATTTCATAGCGCATCTGGCCGCGCAGCTTGGCGTCGAGGTTCGACAGCGGCTCATCGAACAGGAAGACGGCGGGATCGCGCACCAGCGCCCGGCCCATGGCGACACGCTGGCGCTGGCCGCCCGACAGCGCCTTGGGATAACGGTCGAGAAATTCACTGAGACCGAGGAGATCGGCCGCCCATTTCACCTTTTCGTCGATCTCCGCCTTGGGAGTCCTGTTGACCTGCAGGCTGAAGGCGATGTTGTCGTACACCTTCATGGTCGGATAGAGCGCGTAGTTCTGGAAGACCATGGCGATATCGCGGTCGCGTGGATGCACCTCGTTCACGCGATTTCCGCCGATGCGTATCTCGCCGTCGGTGATCGTCTCCAGCCCCGCCGTCATGCGCAGAAGCGTCGTCTTCCCGCAGCCCGACGGCCCGAGAAGCACCACGAAGCTACGGTCCTCCACGACGAGGTCGATGTCGCTCATCACCTCGACGGAGCCGTAGCGCTTGCCGATGCCGTCATATTCCACACGTGCCATTCACAAAAACCCCTTGGCTTCGCCGCTCACTCGCAGCCGGCGGCAAATTCTTCGAGCTGTCCGCTGTCGCCGGCCATGTCCAGCATGGTGAAGCGGTCGCGGATGAAACGCGAATAGCGCACGGCGTCGCGGTAGAATTCCGGCTGGAGCCCGAGATCGCGTCCGGTGAGCTGGCAGCCGGCGCCGGGCATGGCGTCGCGCAGCTGCGCCTTCGGGCGCATGACGGCGCGCAGGCGGCCGGCGATCTTCGGCCATTCCTTCTCCAGCCGGGCATTCAACGCCGCCGCGCCCCTCTCGTCCAGCGCCTTGCGTGCGGTCTGCTCGATCATGGTCTCGGCCGTCTGGTCGCCGAAGCGCCGGCGAAGCTCGGCCTCCGGGATGACGGTCGGGCGCAGTTCCGGCGGCCGGTCGGCGCCGAGAATGCGGTTCTGCAGCGCCGACATGGTCAGCGTCGCCACGCCCACCTGCTCGCCATGCGAGGTGCCGGGATGGGCGGCTCCTGCGAACATGTCGATGTAGTGGGAGATCATATGCTCGGCCATGGAGCCGACATGGGTGGTGCCGGTGAAGGAGGTGCCGAGCCCCATGATGGCGGAGACGCGCGTGAGCTTGGCAAGCGCGTCGAAATCGCCCGAGATGATGCCGGCCGCCTCGGCGATCATGTCGTCCTCGTCGACGGCGAGAAGCACATAGGCCGTCTCGGAATAAGGTGTGTCGAACAGGATGTGCGACATCAGCCAGTCCACCTGCGCGGTGGTGCGGCAGATCACGTCGGCGAAGGCGGCGGAGACCAGCCTGCGCGGACAGCCGGCCAATACCTGCAGATCGAAGAACACGCCGCGCGCCGAATGGCAGGTGATCGACTTCTTGAAGCCGTCATAGGCGATCGAGGCGGTGGGCGTCGTATAGGCGTTCATCGGCGAGGTGGCGAAGACCGAATATTCCCGACCGGTGGAGAAGCTGCCAAATTTCACGCTGTCGCTGATCGTTCCGGAGCCGATGGCGATCAGTGCCTCCGCGTCCTCTGTCGCCGCCATCAATTCGTCGATGCCCTCGGGCGTGCAGCGCGGGTTTTCCCAGACATGCTCGCGCACGTCGAAACGGCCGGAAAGCGCCCGGAAGACCCGCTCTCCGAGGGCGGCACGCGTCCGCTCGTCGCTGACGACGATCAGCGACTTACCGCCATGCGCGTCCGCCACCAGATCGGCTTCCATGCCGTCGAGCGTTTCCTCGATGGCGATCTTCTCGATCGGGATGCCGTGCGTCTTGCCCGTCGTAGGGTCGCGCCAGGTGCCGGCGACGAGTTCGCGGATGATGCCCAGATAGTCGCGTGTCATGAGGTCTCCCCGGCCGCGAAGTCCACGAGCCGCTGATTGATGGAGGCGTTGGCCGCGTAGAGGTCACGGTAGATATCGAGCAGGGCCCGATAGCGCGGACGCTTCGCGTGATCGGGCGCGAAGACCTGCGTCCGGCCGGCCATGCCGTCGGCCGCATCGCAGATCGTCGGATACCAGCCGGCGCCGGCCGCCGCGATCATGCCGGCCCCCAGCGCCGAGGCCTCCACCGTGTCGCTGACATGAACCGGCTTGCCGGAGGCGTCCGCCAGCATCTGCCGCCACAGCTTGCTGTTGGCGCCGCCGCCGATCGCCAGGTAGTGGTCCGCCGTCTGGCCGCTTGCTGCCTCCGAAGCCTCCGTGCCCATCACCAGGTCGAGCGTGATCCCCTCGATGATGGCGCGGTGGATGTGCACCGGCTTGTGCCCGGTGCCGAGCCCGACGATGACGCCGCGCGCCTTGGTGTCCCAATAGGGATCCATGACACCGGACCAGTAGGGCTGCACCATCACGCCGCCGCTGCCGATAGGCAGCTTCAGCGCCTCCTCCTCCAGCTCCGCGAAGAGATCGGCTCCGGCGCTGCGGCCGGCGACGAACTGCTTGACGAACCAGTCGACCAGATAGGAGCCGGAGCGCAGGCAGTTCTCCAGAATATAGCCCTCGCCATGGGCGGCGATCTCGGTGCGCCAGGCGGGATCGTAGCGGTAGGTGTCGGTCCAGATGCCGGAGACGACCGCCGTGCCGAGATTGACATAGGCGCGGTTGGGGCGCGTGCAGCCCGTGCCGAGGCCGGCGCACTGCCCGTCGCCGCC
>NZ_JBHSUM010000119.1:0-12892 GCF_042660605.1 Nitratireductor sp. GCM10026969 | reverse complement strand
GGCCGCGCGGCACGCCGGGCCGCCGACCATGATGGTGACCTCCGTGCCGGGCACCCTGCCGGGCAATATCGGCAACCTTCTCCTGTCGCCTGGGGAGGCGCATATGGCCGAGCATCGCGCCATCGAGAATCCGGCCAACGGCCCGGGAGACCTCATGGCGGCCCTGCTTCTGGCCTGGATTCTGCTCGGCATTGCGCCGGCCGAAGCGCTACGCCGGGCGACCGCCGCCACCTACGAGACGCTGGCACGCGCCGCCGGGCGCGGCGCGGATGAACTGATGCTGGAAACCGACGCGGCGAGCCTTGCTTCGCCCGCGGCGATGGTGAAGACAAGCCGCTTTTCCATGCCGGACAGCCCCGAACGAGCGTGAGGGGGATCCTCGCCGTTTGGCACGCCCACCACGGCCGCGTCCATCTTGCGGGCGCCGTCAATCCCGGCTATTCGGCTTTGCCATGACACATCTGCCCGAACGGCTGCTTGCCGGATACCGCAATTTCATGGCCGGGCGCTACGCCACGGAAAGCCAGCGCTACCAGACGCTCGCGCGTGACGGGCAATCGCCGGAGACGATGGTGATCGCCTGCTGCGATTCGCGCGCCGCGCCGGAGACGATCTTCGATGCCGGCCCGGGCGAGCTCTTCGTGGTGCGCAACGTCGCCAATATCGTGCCGCCCTATGCGCCCGACGGGCAGCACCACGGCACCTCTGCCGCGCTTGAATTCGCCGTTCAGAGCCTCAAGGTGAAGAACATCGTGGTGATGGGCCACGGCCGCTGCGGAGGCATCGGTGCGGCCCTGAACCCTACGGCCGAGCCGCTGTCGCCAGGCGATTTCATCGGCAAGTGGATGGGGCTGGTCGCGCCCGCCGCCGAGGCGCTGGCCGGCAACGACATGACCCCGTCCGAACGGCAGACGGCGCTGGAGCGGATCTCGATCCGTTACCAGGTGGCCAATCTTCGCACCTTTCCCTGCGTGAAGATCCTGGAGGAGAAAGGGCGCCTGTCGCTGCACGGCGCCTGGTTCGACATCTCCAGCGGGGAGCTTTGGGTGATGGATCCCAAGACCGGCGATTTCACGCGCCCGGAGCTGGAATAGCCGCAGCGCTGCTGCCTGTCGTCCGCTTTCACGACGGTTCCAGCAGGCGCGGGCCGGTGCCGGTCTCGCCGAGTTCGTCCCAGGGGTTGCGCAGCGGACAGGTCTCGACCGACAGGCAGCCGCAGCCGATGCACTCGTCCAGGTGGTCACGCAACTGCGTGAGGGCGCGTATGCGCTCGTCCAGGTCGGCGCGCCAGTGCTCCGACAGCTTGCGCCAGTCCGCCGTAGTCGGTGTGCGGCCCTCCGGCAAGGTGTTCAGGGCCGCGCCGATCGTGGCGAGCGGAATGCCAAGCCGCTGTGCCACCTTGATGATGGCCACGCGCCGCAGCACGTCGCGCCCGTAGCGGCGCTGGTTGCCGCGCGTGCGGTAGCTCGCGATCAGCCCCTTGGTTTCGTAAAAGTGCAGCGCCGAGACGGCAACCCCGATGCGCCGCGCCACCTCACCGACGCTGAGTTCCCGCTGGATTTTCGGGTGCGCTTTTTGCTGCATGCGAAAACCTCCAACAAAACCTTGACCTCAATCAAGGTTGAGGAATTACACGCCGCCTGTCAACCCAAGACCCAAGGAGAGCATGATGCTGGAAAAAATCAACGTCGCCCTCATCTACGGCAGCGTTCGCGACGGCCGGTTCTGCGACACGGTGGCAGGCTGGGTTCGCCGCCGGCTCGAGGCCGATCAGCGATTCGCGGTGGAGACGGTCGACCCGTTGGCGTTGCCGGCGGAATCCGCGCCGCCCGGTTTTGGAGACAGGCTCGGGCGGGCGGATGCCTTCATCGTCGTTACGCCCGAATACAACCACAGCTACCCGGCCGCGCTGAAGGCGCTCATCGATTCGGTCAAGCGGGAATGGCAGTCGAAGCCGGTCGGCTTCGTCTCCTATGGCGGTGTCTCCGGCGGCCTGCGCGCCGTGGAGCATCTGCGGCTCGTCTTCGCCGAACTGCACGCCGTGACGCTGCGTGACACGGTGAGCTTCGCCAATCCCTGGAACCGGTTCCAACCGGACGGCACGCTCACCGATGGCCGGGATGCCGAAGACGCCATGGCGCGCCAGCTCGCCCATCTCGAATGGTGGGCAAGGGCGCTCAAGAACGCGCGTGCGGCCCAACCCTACGAGACGATCGCCGCATAGCGGAAAGGCCGGATCCCGCCTTTCCGCATCGAATACCGGACCTCAACGCTTCAGGAAGCTCACCCGGTCACGCCGGCAAGCTCGATCGCCGCCTGAAGCAGCAGGTTTGTGCCGGCTTCGATGTCGGCCCATTCCGTCCTTTCCTGCGGTGCGTGGCTGATGCCGCCGACGGACGGCACGAAGATAAGCCCGGCGCGTGTGATGCCGGCCATGACCTGTACGTCGTGGCCGGCGCCACTGGGCATCAACGGCGCGTCGAGGCCGAGGCGGTCCGCCGCGTGCCGGAAGGCGGCGATGACGTCGGGATGGCAGGGTGAGGGCGGCAGCCAGCTCGTCTCGTCGATCGCGACGGACAGGCCGTGCTTTCCGGCGGCGGCTTCCAACCGCCGGCGCGCGCCCGCGGCGAGCCGGCGCATCACCTCTTCGTCCATGTCGCGCGTGACCAGGGAGAAGACGGCCGCTCCGGGTACGGTGTGCGGGAAATTCGGCTCGACCGAAACCTTGCCGATGGTCACGCGGCTCGTTTCACTGCCATCTTCGGCGATCAGATCCGGAATGCCGTGGGCGAAATCTACCATGCCCATCAGCGCGTCGCGGCGCATCTCCATCGGTGTCGTGCCGGAATGGTTGGCCTCGCCTTCGAACCGGACCGTCCAGTTGAAGACGCCGGCGATGCCTGTGACGATGCCGGCGGGCTTGCCGGTCCGCTCCAGCACCGGCCCCTGCTCCACGTGCAGTTCCAGGAAGGCGGCGATCGTACCTTCCGGCCGCTTTGCCTCGAGCGCCCGGTAGGGATCGAGGCCCTGTGTGCGCATGGCATCGAAAAGGCGCATCCCCGCGTCGTCGCGTGCCGTCTCCAGCCATTCGCGGGTGACCTGGCCCGTCAGCGCCTGAGCACCGAACATGCCGCCGAAACGCCCTTCCTCCTCGGCCGTGGCCATCACCTCCACGGGGCGAGCGGGCGTGCACCCCGCCTCCTTCATGGCACGCACGCATTCGAGCCCGGCAACGACACCCAGCGCGCCGTCGAACATGCCGCCATCGGGTACGCTGTCGAGGTGGGAACCGAGCATGACCGCCGGCCCGTCGCCGACCTGCCAGCGGCCGGTGAGATTGCCGGCGCCGTCCATAAAAACGTCGAGCCCTGCCGCTTCCATCAAGCCGCCGACGAAGCGTCGGCCTTCCATGTCGGCGTCGGAAAAGCTGACGCGGTCGAGGCCGCCGGTCACCGGATTGCGGCCGATCGCACCCAAGGCCTCTATGTCGCGGCGCAGGCGTTGAATGTCGATGCGTAGGGCGGAAATGTTCTGGGTCATGGCCGATGCTCCGGCGAAACTCGGGTTGTGAAAATTTCAGGGTTGCGTATTTATCATGATAAATTACCATGACAATGGCCGGCTTGGCCATGGGGTGAGAAAAGGAGGATGCCATGAACGGGATGATGCGCGCGCTCAAAGGTGCGCTCGCCGGGGCTGCCATTGCCGGAGCGACAGCACTGGGTGCTGCGCCGGCGGCCGCCCAGACGCCGCCGAACGTGCTGATCGTCGGGCAGATCGCCGAGCCGAAATCGCTGGATCCGCATGCGGTGACCGCGGTCAACGACTTCCGCATCCTGATGAACGTCTATGAAGGCCTCGTGCGCTATCGCGACGGCACGCTGGAGGTGGAGCCGGCGCTGGCCGAAAGCTGGGAAGTCTCCGACGACGGGACCGTATACACCTTCGCCTTGCGCGAAGGCGTGACCTTTCACGACGGCTCGCCCTTCAATGCGGAGGCCGTGAAGTTCAACTTCGACCGCATGCTGGACGAGAACCACCCCTATCACGATACCGGTCCGTTCCCGCTCGCCTTTTATTTCGACGCGGTCGAGGAGGTGGCGGTCGAGGACGAATACACCGTCACCTTCACGCTCAACGCGCCCTATGCGCCGTTCCTGTCCAATCTCGCCTATCCGACCGGCCTCATCGTCTCGCCGGCGGCGGTCGAGGAGCACGGCGCGGATTTCGGCCGCAATCCGTCCGGCACCGGACCGTTCAAGTTCGCCGAATGGGAAAGCAATCAGCGCGTCGTCGTCGAGCGCAACCCGGATTACTGGGACGGCGCGCCGCCGCTGGAGGCCGTCGTCTTCCGCCCCATCACCGACGCCAACACGCGCATTGCCGAGATGCTTTCGGGCGGCCTCGACCTGATGGTGGAGGTGCCGCCGGACAACGTGGCGCAATTTGCCGACGATCCTGCCTTCACCGTTTATGAGCAGGCGGGGCCGCATGTCTGGTTCCTGATCCTCAACATGCGCGAGGGCCCGTTCCAGGACAAGAAGGTGCGCCAGGCGGTCAACTACGCCATCAACAAGGAAGCGCTGGTGGAGAACGTGCTGCAGGGCACGGCAGAGATTGCCGCCGGGCCGACACCGCCGGCCTTCGCCTGGGCGTACAACGAGGAACTGGAGCCCTATCCTTACGATCCGGAGAAGGCCAAGCAGCTTCTCGAGGAAGCCGGCTATGACGGCGAAGAGATCGTCTTCTACGTCACCGAAGGCGGCTCGGGCATGCTCGCGCCGGTGGCCATGGGCACCGCGATCCAGGCCGACCTTGCCGCCGTGGACATGAACGTGACCATCGAGACCTATGAGTGGAACACTTTTCTGGATCAGGTGAACGCCGGTCTGGAAGGCAAGGCCGACATGGCGGAGATGGCGTGGATGACAAACGATCCCGACACACTGCCTTATCTGACGCTGCGCACCGAGGCGATGCCCGATCAGGGCGGCTTCAACTCCGGGTACTACTCCAACCGGGAAGTCGACACGATCCTCGAGCAGGCGCGACAGTCGACCGAGCCGGAGGAGCGCGCCGCGCTTTACCAGCAGATGCAGGAGATCGTCCACGAGGACGCGCCCTGGGCCTTCGTCGCCAACTGGAAGCAGAGCGCCATCGCCAGGGCCGAGGTGCAGAATTTCCAGCTCCAGCCCTCCTTCTTCCTGCTTCTCAAGGACGTGGCCAAGCAGTAGCCACGAAAGGCCGCGGGCGCTGCAGCCCGTGGCCTTCGCAGCCGGAGGCGTCATGCTCGCCTATTTCCTCAAGCGGATCGTACTCGCCGTGCCCGTGCTGTGGGGCCTCACCGTCATCGTCTTCCTGATCATGGCGATGATACCCGGTGATCCCGCAACCGCCATCCTTGGGGCCTATGCCACCCCAGAGAACGTCGCGCGCATCAACGAGCAACTCGGCCTCGACCGCTCGCTGCCGGAGCAGTATTTCATCTGGCTCGGCAACCTGCTCCAGGGCGATTTCGGCCGGTCCTATTCGCTCAACCGGCCGGTGCTCGACGAGGTGCTGGAGCGCTTCAACGCGACGCTGATCCTGGCCGGCGCGTCGCTCGTCCTGTGCACCGTGTTCGGGCTTCTGGCCGGCATCGTCTCGGCCGTGCGCCAGTTCGGCTGGACGGACCGCATCGTCACCTTCTTCGTGCTGATCGGCATCTCGATGCCCTCCTTCTGGCTGGGCCTGCTTTTGATCCTGGTCTTCGCCGTCAACCTGCAATGGCTGCCGCCGTCCGGCATGTATGCCATCTATGGCGGCGGCGACCTGGCCGACCTTCTTACCCACCTCCTCCTGCCGGCGGTCACGCTGGCGGTGGTGGCGACGGGCGTGATCGCCCGTCTTACGCGCGCGGCGATGCTGGAAGTTCTCAGGCAGGATTATATCCGCACCGCCCGCGCCAAGGGCCTTGCCGAGCGCCGGGTGATCTACCGTCACGCCTTCAAGGCCGCGCTCGTCGGCGTCATTCCCGTGATCGGCATCCAGGCCGGCTTCGTGCTCGGCGGGGCGGTCTATATCGAGACCGTGTTCCAGTGGCCGGGCATCGGCCGCATGCTGGTGCAGGCGATCTCCACCCGCGACCTGCTTCTGGTGCAGGGCGGGGTCCTGGTGGTGGCGGGGAGCTATGTCCTGTTCAACCTGCTGGCCGACATGGCCCAGCACGCGCTCGACCCGAGGCTGAAGACATGAGCACGGCAACGCAGACGGCCGCGCCGGATGCGCCGGCGAAAAAGGGTGGGCGGCCGGGCTTCTTCACCCTTCTGGTCGCCAACCGGCTGGCCGCCTTCGGGCTTGCGCTGCTGGCGGTCATCGCCCTGGCGGCCCTTCTCACGCCGCTCCTGCCGCTCGCGCCCCCGGACATCACCAACCCGGCAAACCGGCTCCTGCGCCCGCTCGCCGAAGGCCATCTGCTCGGCACGGACGAGCTCGGCCGCGATCTCTTCTCGCGGCTCATGTGGGGCACGCGGGTGTCCATCGCCGTGGGGCTGTCGGCCACGCTGGTGGCGGCGGTGGTCGGCTCGGCCATCGGGCTCGTCGCCGGCTATTCGGGCGGGCGCACGGACAATGTCATGATGCGCGGCATCGACATGCTGATGGCCTTTCCCTACATCCTGCTGGCGCTCGCCATCGTCGCCGTGCTCGGCCCCGGTCTGATGAACGCGCTCTACGCCATCGCCGTGGTCAACATTCCCTTCTTCGCCCGCAACATCCGCGGCGTGACGCTCGGGCTCGCACGGCGCGAGTTCGTCGATGCAGCCAGGCTTTCGGGCAAGGGGCACCTGCGTATCCTGTTGACCGAGGTGCTGCCCAACGTGCTGCCGGTCATCGTGATCACCATGTCGACCACGGTCGGCTGGATGATCCTGGAGACGGCGGGGCTGTCCTTCCTCGGCCTCGGCGCACAGCCGCCCCAGGCCGATCTCGGTTCCATGCTCGGCGAGGGACGCAAGCTGCTGTTCACCGCGCCGCACGTCTCGATCATTCCGGGCCTGATGATCTTCGCGCTGGTGATGAGCATCAACCTCGTGGGTGACGGCATTCGCGACGTGCTGGACCCAAGGCTGAAGTCCGGCGCGCTCAGCCGTCCCGCCGCGGCCACGGCCGTAAAGCGCGAGCATGTGCCACCCATGCCGGCCACGCCCTCCGGCTCCGCGCTCGACGTGCGCGATCTCAGGACCGAGTTTCGCGTCGGTGGTGATATCTACAAGGCCGTGGGCGGGGTGAGTTTCGAATTGAAGCAGGGCGAGTGCCTGGGCCTCGTGGGCGAATCCGGATCCGGCAAATCCGTCACCGCCATGTCGCTGCTCGGTCTCGTGCCGACGCCGCCGGGCCGCATCTCCGGCGGGCGCGTGCTCTACCGGGGCCGCGACCTTCTGGAAGCGTCCGAAGCGGAGTTAAGGCGCCTGCGCGGCGGTGCCTTCGCTTATGTTTTCCAGGACCCGCTGTCGACGCTGCATCCGCTTTTCACCGTGGGCGACCAGGTGACCGAGGCGATCCGCGCCCACCAGCCGCTTTCCTATCGCGAGGCATGGAAGAAGGCGGTGGCGCTGCTTGAAACGGTGCGCATCCCGAACGCGGCGGAGCGGGCGAACGGCTATCCGCACGAACTTTCCGGGGGCATGCGCCAGCGCGTCTCGATTGCCATGGCGCTCGCCAATGACGCGGAGATCCTGGTCGCCGACGAGCCGACGACGGCACTCGACGTTACCGTGCAGGCGCAGATTCTCAAGCTGATGGATGCGTTGCAGGACGAGAAGGGTTCGGCGCTGCTTTTCATCACCCATGATTTCGGCGTGGTCTCGGAGATCTGTGACCGCGTGGCGGTGATGTATGCGGGCCGCATCGTCGAGACGGGGCCCACCGACGAGGTGCTTGCCGCACCCGCCCATCCCTATACGCGCAAGCTGATCGACTGCGTGCCCGTGCTGGGTGAGCCGGAACGGCGGCTCGACGCCATTTCCGGCCTGCCGCCCGCCGTCAACTGCTTGCCGGAGGGTTGCGCCTTCGCCGATCGCTGTCCGTATGTCGAGGCGGCATGCCGAAAGGGCGACATCGGACTTGAAGAGCTGGCGCCCGGCCGCGCCGCGCGCTGCATCAAGCCACTGAGAGCCAGGACGCCGGAGGCCGCACAATGAGCGAACCCATTCTGGCGACGGAAAACCTGACGCGCATCTTCGGCGGCGGGCGTACGCTGTTCGGCAAGGCCAAGCCGGAGGTGCATGCCGTCCAGGGGGTGGACCTCGCCCTCAAGAAGGGCGAAACGCTGGGGATCGTCGGAGAATCGGGCTGCGGAAAGTCGACGCTGGCGCGCATGCTGGTCGGCCTCGACGCGCCGACCGAGGGCACGATCCGTCTCAACGGCGAGGACGTGACGGCACTCGCCAAAAGCTCGGCGCGGGCGCTCGCCCGCGACATCCAGTACGTCTTCCAGGATCCGGTCTCCTCCCTCAACCCGCGCAAGACGATCCGCCGCATCCTCGAGGCGCCGATGCGCCATCTGCTCGGGCTCGATGCGGCCAAGCGCAGGGAGCGGCTGGAAGCGCTGATGGACGCGGTCAGCCTGCGCGCCGAGTTCCTCGACCGCTACCCGCACGAGTTCTCCGGCGGCCAGCGCCAGCGCATCGGCATCGCCCGGGCGCTTGCCGCCGAGGCCGACATCCTGGTGCTCGACGAGCCGGTTTCCGCGCTCGACGTCTCCGTGCAGGCGCAGGTCCTGAACCTGCTCGCCGATCTCAAGACGCGGTTCGGTCTCACCTATGTCTTCATCAGCCACGACCTTTCGGTGGTCGAAAGCGTCTCCGATCGGGTGGCGGTCATGTATTTCGGCCGCATCGTGGAGGAGGCGGGAGCGGCCGAGCTCTTCGCCCGTCCGCGTCATCCCTATACGCGGCTTCTGTTCGATTCCGCGCCCGTGCCCGGCAAGAAGGGCCTTGCCGGCGAGCAAGGCCTTGCCGAGCTTCCCGATCCGCTCAACCCGCCGCCCGGCTGCGCCTTCGCCCCGCGCTGCCCGCGCGCCGAGGAGGATTGCCGCCGGCAAAGGCCGCCGTTGGAGACCAAGGGCGAGGGCCGCCGTGCCGCCTGCTTCCATCCGCTGGAAGAGGCGGTGCTGGAGCGGACGGCGTGACGGTCATGGCCACCAAAGCCAGGCCGCCGCGCGGACCGAAGCGTCCGGCGGTGATCTGCGAGGAGATCAAGGACTGGATCGTCGCGCAGAATCTGAAGCCGGGCGACCGGCTGCCGCAGGAAAAGGCGCTGATCGAGCGTTTCCGCGCCTCCAAGGGCACGATGCGCGAGGCGCTGCGCTCGCTGGAGGCGCAGGGGCTCGTCACCACCCGCACGGGCCCGCGCGGCGGCGTCTTCGTCGCCGCCCTCGAGGAGAGCCGTGCGATGGAGCTTCTCGGCAACTACTTCTTCTTCCGCCAGCCTTCCATCGCCGACATCTACACGGTGCGCTGCCAGCTGGAACCCGAGCTTGCGGCCAGCCTCGTCGGCCGTTTGGGCGAAGCGGACTATCGGCGGCTGGAAGAGACCATGCGTGTCTATGATCACCCGGCCGAGACGGTGGGCGAGGAATACCGGCAGCGCATGGCGGAACTGGACTTCCACGCCGTCCTGGCGGCGCTTAGCCCCAACCCGGTTCTGGGCTTCATGTGCGGCTTTCTGCAGAACCTCTTGCGCGACCTCACCGTTTGCCGCCGCATCTACGACCGGCCCAACCCGGAACTGCGCGAGAAGGGGCTATCCTACCAGATGCGCCTGATCGAGGCGCTGAAGGCGGGTGATGCGGAGAGCGTCCGTTCCATCATGTACCGGCACATGCTGAGCGCCTGGCGCTATATGGAGGCCTGCGAGGCGGAGATGAGGACGGACTTCCTGCGGCTGAAGAAGTGAAGCCGGAGCGCTGATGTCTCATCCCGATCGGGCGAACGGCAGATGTTTGGAGCCGGCGCAAGGTGTGCTTCCGCTCTGCCCATAAGCCGTGGTAAGGCCCGCCCCATGAGCCGATTTGTCATCCTGCTTGGGGGCGAGGTGCGCCCCACGTCCGAACTGAAGGCGCAGATTGCCGATTGCCGCGTTATTGCAGCCGATTCCGGCATCCGTCACGCGAGCGCGCTCGGGCTGGTGCCGGAGTTGTGGACCGGCGACTTCGATTCCGTTTCCGACCAGATGAGTGCGGCTCACCCCGACGTGCCGCGCGAGGTCCATCCGCGCGACAAGGACAGGACCGACGGCGAGATCGCCATCGAAGCGGCACTCGGCCTCGGCGCCACGGCTCTGGTGCTGGTCGGAGCCTTTGGCGGCGAACGGCCGGACCATGCCCATCTGCATCTGACCCAGGCGATGAAGCTCGCGGAGGCGGGCGTGCCGACGCTTTTGACGAGCGGCGCGCAGGAAGGTCAGGCGCTGCTGAACGGCCCGCGCCACCGTTTTGACTACGCCGAGGGAACCCTGTTCAGCATCCTTGCCTTCACTGCGCTTTCCGGCCTCACGGTGGAGGGCGCGAAGTGGCCGCTCGATGCCGTCGAGGTGCCGTTCGGGTCCTCGCTGACGCTTTCCAACGAGGTTCGCGGGCGGTTGTCGATCACGCTCGCGCAAGGCAGGGCGCTGCTGATGGCGCATCTCAACGAGCCGGAGAAGATCTGACATGGCGCCGCCCCTGCTCAAGCTCGACGACATCCATCTCACCTTCGGCGGCACGCCGCTCTTTTCCGGCGCGTCCCTGATGGTGGGGCCGGGCGAGCGCATCGCGCTCGTTGGGCGCAACGGCTCGGGCAAGTCGACCTTGTTGAAGATCGCAGCAGGCCTGGCGGAAGCGCAGGAGGGCGAGGTCTTCCGCCAGCCGAACACCACCATGCGCTACCTGCCGCAGGCGCCGGACTGGCAGGGCTTTTCCACGGTGCGTGCCTATGTGGAGGCGGGTCTCGGTCCGGCCGACGACATCAACCGCGTGGCGCTGGTGCTCGACCGACTGGGGCTGACGGGCGAAGAGGCGCCGGACACGCTTTCGGGCGGCGAGGCGCGGCGGGCGGCCCTTGCCCGGGTGCTGGCGCCGAAACCCGACCTGCTGCTCCTCGACGAGCCGACCAACCATCTCGACCTCGACACGATCGAATGGCTGGAGGACGAGCTTTCGCGCTCTTCCTCCGCACTCGTCGTCATCTCGCACGACCGGCGATTCCTGGAGCGGGTCAGCCGTGCCACCGTCTGGCTCGACCGCGGCCGGACAAGGCGGCTCAACAACGGCTTCGCTCAATTCGAGGACTGGCGCGACAAGATCCTGGAAGAAGAGGAACGCGAGCAGCAGAAGCTGGGCCGCAAGATCGCCCGCGAAGAGCACTGGCTGCGCTACGGCGTGACCGCCCGGCGCAAGCGCAATGTGCGCCGCCTGTCGGAGCTCCAATCCCTGCGCGACCGACAGCGTACCCATCGCGGACCGGAGGGTACGGCCGTCATGACCGCCAGCGATGCGGAACAGTCGGGAAAGCTTGTCATCGAGGCGAAGGGGCTGGAAAAACGCTTCGGCGATCTCACGGTGGTGCGCGATTTCTCCGCGCGCATCCTGCGCGGGGACCGCGTCGGCCTGGTGGGGCCGAACGGGGCGGGAAAGACGACGCTCTTGAGGTTGCTCACCGGGGCGCTGGAGCCCGATGCCGGGACAGTCCGGCACGGGGTGAACCTCGAGGTAGCCACGCTCGACCAGAACCGCGCCGCGCTCGATCCCGGCGAGACGCTTTCCCACTTCCTCACCGACGGGCGTGGAGACAGCGTGGTCGTCAATGGCCAGGAGCGGCATGTTGTCTCCTACATGCAGGACTTCCTCTTCAAGCCCGAGCAGGCACGCACGCCGGTGCGCGAGCTGTCGGGCGGGGAGAAGGCGCGGCTGGTGCTTGCCAGGCTGCTCTCCCGCCCGGCCAATCTCCTGGTGCTCGATGAGCCGACCAACGACCTCGACATGGAGACGCTGGACCTCCTGCAGGAGCTGGTCCAGGGCTTTCCCGGCACGGTGATCCTGGTCAGCCACGACCGCGATTTCCTCGACCGCACGGTGACCAGCACCATCGCGCCGGCCGGAGATGGTCGTTGGAGGGAGTATGCGGGCGGCTATTCCGACATGATGGCCCAGCGCAAGGGCGAGGCGCTGGAGCGGCGCAAGGCACAGCCGGCGGCGGAGCCCGCCAAGCGCGGCGAGGCCCGTCGCCCGCCGCAAGCGGGTGCGAAGAAGCTCTCCTACAAGCAGAAATTCGCGCTGGAAACGCTGCCGGAGCGGATCGAGGCGCTGGGCCAGGAGATCGCCCGGATCGAAGAGCAAGTGGCGGACCCGACGCTCTACGCCCGCGACGCCGCGGGCTTCGCACGGCTGACGAAGGCGCATGACGAAAAACGTGCCGAACGCGCGCGGCTCGAGGAGGAGTGGCTGGAACTCGAAATGCTGCGCGAGGAGATCGAGGGTGGATCGTGACCGACATGGTATTTCGGGAATGTTGAGGTGTTCATCGGGCGCTAACCCGGCGCGGTGAAAATGGCGCTCCTTGTCGCGGGAGCACCCATGAGCGAAAGAGAAGAGTTCCTCGTCTCCGCAAAGCCCGATCTGCAAAAGGCGCGCGCCGAATGGCTGGCGACGCTTGCCGAGGAGCGGCGGCTTTCGCCTGCGACGGTGGAAGCCTATGAACGCGACACGCGGCAGTTCCTGCAGTTCCTCACCGGCCATTGCGGCGGGGCGCCCGGGATCGCCGAAATCGCCGATCTGCGGCCGGCCGATCTGCGCGCGTTTCTTGCGGCGCGCCGAGGAAAGGGCGCAGGTGCCCGCACGCTGGGCCGCGGGCTTGCCGGTATACGTTCTTTTCTG
>NZ_JBHSUM010000118.1:0-12916 GCF_042660605.1 Nitratireductor sp. GCM10026969 | reverse complement strand
CGCTCGCCGGGCCGTGGGCATGGCTCCTGCCATGCTTCGATCTTGCACCGGCACGCGCGGTCGCCCGGGTGATCGGCGCCGCCCGCGGGCCCGACCTGCCACTGCGACGCCACAAAGGACAGCATCAATAGCCGTCGCAGCGAGATGCGCAGCAATCGGCGCCTTGCGCTTGGCAAGGTTGCGCAGGCTCCCTATGTTAGTCAAAACCAGTGCTATGGACGATGCCGGCCTCGGCGCACATATGGAACACACATGAATCCAAATTACAGAAATTTTGCGCTGTGGGCGATCATCGCCGTTCTGCTCATCGCGTTGTTCAACCTCTTCCAGGCGCCGCAGCAGCGGGGCGCGACGCGGGATGTCGCCTATTCCCAGTTCCTTCAGGAGCTCGATAACGGCCGCGTCGAAAGCGTCACCATTACCGGCAATCGCATTACCGGCAGCTATGTGGACAACAACACGCCTTTCCAGACCTATTCGCCGGGCGATTCGAACCTCGTCCAGCGGCTGGAGGACCGGGGTGTGACCATCAACGCGCGGCCGGAATCGGACGGGTCCAACTCCATTCTGGGCTATTTCATCTCCTGGCTGCCGATGATCCTCATCCTGGCCGTATGGATATTCTTCATGCGGCAGATGCAGTCGGGCTCGGGCCGCGCCATGGGCTTCGGCAAGTCCAAGGCAAAGCTCCTGACCGAAACCCATGGCCGCGTCACCTTCCAGGACGTGGCGGGTGTCGATGAGGCCAAGGAGGATCTGGAGGAGATCGTCGAGTTCCTGCGCGACCCGCAGAAATTCCAGCGCCTCGGTGGCAAGATCCCGCGCGGCGTGCTGCTCGTCGGCCCGCCGGGAACCGGCAAGACGCTGCTTGCCCGCTCCGTCGCGGGCGAGGCGAACGTGCCGTTCTTCACCATCTCCGGCTCGGATTTCGTCGAGATGTTCGTCGGTGTCGGCGCGTCCCGCGTGCGCGACATGTTTGAGCAGGCGAAGAAGAACGCACCCTGCATCATCTTTATCGACGAGATCGACGCAGTCGGCCGGCACCGCGGGGCGGGGCTCGGCGGCGGCAATGACGAGCGCGAGCAGACGCTGAACCAGCTTCTCGTCGAGATGGACGGCTTCGAGTCGAACGAAGGCATCATCCTGATCGCCGCCACCAACCGGCCCGACGTGCTCGACCCGGCGCTCCTGCGTCCAGGCCGCTTCGACCGGCAGGTGGTGGTGCCCAATCCGGACATAGCCGGCCGCGAGAAAATCCTCAAGGTGCACTGCCGCAACGTCCCGCTGGCGCCCAATGTGGATCTGAAGATCGTGGCGCGCGGCACACCGGGTTTCTCCGGCGCCGACCTTGCCAATCTTGTCAACGAGGCCGCACTCATGGCGGCGCGGCGCAACAAGCGTCTCGTCACCATGGCCGAGTTCGAGGACGCCAAGGACAAGGTGATGATGGGTGCCGAGCGGCGCTCGCACGCCATGACGCAGGAAGAGAAGGAATTGACGGCCTTCCACGAAGCGGGCCATGCCGTCGTGGCGCTCCACGTGCCGTCGGCCGATCCCGTCCACAAGGCGACCATCATCCCGCGCGGGCGTGCGCTCGGCATGGTCATGCAGTTGCCCGAGGGCGACCGCTACTCCATGACCTACAAGTGGATGATCTCCCGCCTCGCCATCATGATGGGCGGGCGCGTCGCCGAGGAGATCAAATTCGGCAAGGAGAACATCACCTCGGGTGCTGCGTCCGACATCGAGCAGGCGACGAAGCTCGCCCGCGCCATGGTTACCCAGTGGGGCTTTTCCGACGAGCTCGGCCAGGTCGCCTATGGAGAGAACCAGGAAGAGGTGTTCCTCGGCCACTCCGTCGCGCGTCAGCAGAACATGTCGCAGGAGACGCAGCAGAAGATCGACAAGGAGGTCCGCCGGCTCATCGACGAAGCCTATGACAAGGCGCGCGAGATCCTGAGCACCAAGAAGAAGGAATGGATCGCCGTCGCCGAGGGGCTGCTCGAGTACGAGACCCTTTCGGGCGACGAGATCCGCGCCATCATTCGCGGCGAGAAGCCTTCGCGCGATCTCGGAGACGACACACCGCCCTCGCGTGGCTCCACCGTGCCCAAGGCGGGCACGCGCAAGGAAGGCAAGAAGGGCGGCGAGGAGCCCGATGCCGGAATGGAGCCCCAGCCGCAGGGGTGAAATGCCTCGAACGCCGGGGACCTGCCGGAGCCAGAGGGGCTCCGGCCCGGAAGGGGGCTTCGCGCAGCCGTTGGAGCCGAACCCCAGGGGGGCCGGATGATCGCCTGATCACCGGTCCGTATCCTGCCGCCATCAAAGAAAGGGGAGCGCACGGAGTCCATTGCGGAAGCCGGGCGCGTAACGGGATGCCGAGCCTGCGCTTCCTTCGCCCGGCGCCACTTCGGCCAAACCAGCCGCACATTCCGGAACAGGACACCTCGCGCCGATCGGTCCGGCGGATGCCGCGTCTCCGCCCTTGATCTCTCGGGCGAGAGGAGGTGGTATGTTTACGGATTATTGGGTATGGCAGACAAGCGGCTGTTCATATGGATCGATTACAATTCCTCACATAAAGTGATGCGCAGCGGCGCTGACAATCGTGGCAGATAAGGAGGGGGATCGCAGCCTTGCGACAGACTTCCAAATCGGTGCGGACGAAGAAGAAAATGACGAAGAAATATTTCGGGACCGACGGTATCCGCGGCCGTTCCAACAGATTTCCCATGACGGCGGAAGTGGCCATGAAGGTGGGCATGGCCGCCGGATTGACCTTCCAGAACGGCGATCATCGCCACCGCGTGGTGCTCGGAAAGGATACCCGCCTTTCCGGCTACATGATCGAGAACGCGCTCGTGGCCGGGTTCTGCGCGGCGGGAATGGACGTCTTCCTGCTGGGCCCCATTCCCACGCCGGCGGTGGCCATGCTGGTGCGCTCGCTCAGGGCCGATATCGGCGTGATGATTTCAGCCTCCCACAACCCCTTCGAGGACAACGGGATCAAGCTTTTCGGCCCCGACGGCTACAAGCTTTCCGACAAGATCGAGGGCCGCATCGAGGCGATGCTCGACAAGGACATCGAGCTGGCGCTCGCCAATGCGGATTCGCTGGGCCGCGCCAAGCGCGTCGACGGCGTCCACGACCGCTATATCGAGGCGGCGAAGCGCACGTTGCCGCGCGACATGTCGCTTTCGGGCCTGCGCGTGGTCGTCGATTGCGCCAATGGAGCCGCCTACAAGGTGGCGCCCGCAGCACTCTGGGAACTCGGGGCGGAGGTCGTGCCCATTCATGTCGAGCCGAACGGCCTGAACATCAACCAGGACTGCGGTTCGACCAATCCCTTGAGCCTCGCCAAGAAGGTGCACGAGGTGCGCGCCGATATAGGCATCGCGCTCGATGGCGACGCCGACCGGGTCGTCATGGTGGACGAGAACGGAACTGTGATCGACGGCGACCAGATCATGGCGCTGATCGCCCAGTCCATGCACGAACGTGAGCGGCTTGCCGGCGGCGGCATCGTGGCAACCGTCATGTCCAATCTCGGGCTCGAGCGCTTCCTGCAGGGGCGTGGGCTGGAACTCCACCGCACCAAGGTTGGCGACCGTTACGTGGTGGAGCACATGCGCGCCCATGGTCTGAATGTCGGCGGCGAGCAGTCCGGCCACGTCATCCTGTCGGATTTCACCACTTCCGGTGACGGGCTCGTCACCGCGCTTCAGGTGCTGGCCTGCATCAAGCGCGAGAACCGCCCGGCGAGCGAGGTCTGCCGCAAGTTCGAGCCGGTTCCGCAGGTCCTGCGCAACGTGCGTATCAACAGTGGCGGCAAGCCGCTCGAGAGCGCGCCCGTCAAGGCGGCCATCAACGATGCACAATCGAAGCTTGCCGGCGGGGGACGCCTGGTCATCCGTCCCTCCGGCACAGAGCCGCTTATCCGCGTAATGGCGGAAGGGGACGACCCCGAACTGGTGAAGGCCGTTGTGGAGGAAATCGTCGGCGCCATCGGGAACGCCCGGTCGGCCGCCTGAAGCCCGACCGTTGTATTTGCGATAATCCGTTGGCTGTCGCGGTCCCGTAGACGGGGCCGCTTTGCATGCGGGTGATGGCGTCTGAATTTACAAGTTAAGGTTAAGTGGTGCTTAACCTTTTTCCTGCAATCTTCGCGTGTTTCGGTCAACCGGGGAGCGCAGCCGCATGCCGGCACGTGGGGATGGATTCATGCAAAAGACGATCAAGCCGCTTGTCGCAGCGGCCGCGCTTGGCTTCACGTCAAGCGCGTTTGCCGCCGACCTCTACCAGCCGCCGGTATATGAGGCACCGCCGCCGGTGGAGGTCAAGAAGATCGCCGTCGGCGGCTGGTATCTGCGCGGCGATCTCGGCTACCGCTGGTCCGATCTGCGCGGCCTGGAGTACATCACATACGGGTGCCCGACCTGTACGCCCGATCCCGGCACGCATGCGTTCGACAGTACCGACCTGAAGGGAGCGCTGTCGCTCGGCGCCGGCGTCGGCTATCAGATGACGCCCCATTTCCGTGCCGATCTGACGGCGGACTACTGGTTCAAGTCGGATTTCCGGGGCACGACCTCCAGCGTTGCCTGCGGCGCAGGGCCGTGCAGTTCGACCGACGAGTCCGCCTATTCGGCGCTGCTTCTCATGGCCAATGCCTATGTCGACCTCGGCACCTATCACGGCCTGACGCCCTATCTCGGGGCGGGCATCGGCGGCGCATACGTCAAGTGGGACGACCTGGAAAACACGATCGGCAGTTCGACCGACGTCCACAAGGGCGTCAGCGACTGGCGTTTCGCCTGGTCGCTGATGGCCGGCGCGTCCTACTGCCTGACGGAGAACCTGCAGCTCGACGCGGGCTATCGCTATACGCGGATCGAGGGCGGGCGCATGTTCGAGTACGCCACTCCGTCGGGGGGCGGCATCGGCGCCGGACCGGGCTTCGATGACGGCTTCAACGTGCACGAGGCCCGCGCCGGCGTGCGCTATACCTTCGGCGGTAATGTGAATTGCATGGTGCCGCAGACCGTCGCCTACGAGCCGCCGGCCTACGAGTACTCCCCGACGGCCTACAAGTAGCTCGCCAGCGTTCTTCCTCTCCTTCCTCTCCGCCCGGTTTCGCCGGGCGGTTTTCTTTTGCGCGAGGGCTCCAGGATTGCCGCGGGGCGATGGATAACGAATGGTTACCCTTAACCGGTGTTTAACCACGATGGTTAACAATGGCATCCGACTTGCGGCGGGGGCAAATGACGGCTTCGCCGCCCATGCGGAGTACCGAATCATGTGCAAGTTTCCCGGTCCTGTTCTCGCTGCGATTGCCGGCTCGCTCGCCCTGGCCATGCCGGCCGGCGCGGCGGATTACGATCCGCCGATGATCATCGAGGACGCCCCGCAATACGTGCCGGTGGAAGTCGGCTCGGGATGGTATCTGCGCGGGGACCTGTCCTACAACGTCAACACGTCCGTTTATGACGATCCGTTCGGGCTGGACGTGGAGAACAACCGGTTCGGCGGCGGCATCGGCATCGGCTATCATTTCAACGATCTGCTGCGGGCCGACGTCAACCTCAGCTATGTCTCGCGCGACAAGTTCGACTACGACGACGGCATCAACGCGGCGGACTTGGAGAACAGGGTCCTGGGGGCGATGGTCAACGGCTATCTGGACCTGGGCACCGTCGTCGGCTTCACGCCCTATATCGGCGCTGGCGTGGGCATGCTCTATTCGAAGCACGAAGCCTCGGTCGATTGGACGAGCTCAGGCATTGATGCCAGCTTCTCCGACCGGCAGTACGAATTCGCCTATTCGCTCAATGCCGGTGTCAGCTATCGCTTTGCCGACAATCTTTCGGTGGATGTGGGCTATCAGTACCTGAGCGCGCCCGGCATGGAGTATCTCGACTTCGAGGCGGGAACGGTGGAGGATGGGCTGGACTATCACCAGATCCGCGTCGGGCTGCGCTACGATCTCTGGTAGGCGCACGTATCCCGGCGGCCTTTGGAAATCGGTGGCGCTTCCTGAAGGGTCGATGGTGCAGGAGAGGGGATGCCGTCCCCGCTGAAACGTTGGCGAAAGCCAGCTAGAAGCGGAAGCCCAACCGCACGCCGACGGATTCCAGCCCGTCGTTCGATTCGCCGAGTTGGGCGTTCGAGAAGTGATTGAAATAGACCTGGGCCGTCAGGTTTTCGGTCAAGTCTACACCGGCGCTCGCCTGAAGGTGGAAAAGCACTTGCGAGCCCAGATCCTTCTCCTCGCCCTCGTCATTCGTTTCCGCCCGCCGGCTGAGGGCGGCTCCGCCGGCACTGAAGCCGAAATAGACCTTGCGCGAGACATAGGCCTCCCAGTTGAGTCCGGCGTAGAAGACATGGATCGGGTCGTCCGAGATGGCGATGTCGGTTCCGATATAGGGCCTCGGGGCGCCGATGCCGTGCAGGAACTTCGGCGACGGTGCCAGCAACTCGCCGTTGATCACGCCGCCCGAGAAGGATTGCGGCGTGAACGGGCCGAAATCATAGATCGCCCCGCCGGCACGCGCTTCCCACCGGTCGGCATTCCTTCCGAACTCCAGAAAGGAAGATGGTGCCTGCAAGTCTTCGGCTGTGGCGGAGAAGGCGGAGGTGAGAAGCAGAAGCGCCGTCAGCGGCGAAAACAAGCGAAGGTTCGTCATATCCCCTCATCGGCCCGTTATTGAATGATCATCTTTTCCCTGATTCGCCCGCGCGCGGTAGTGCGCAAATGCAACGGCGCGGCAAGATCTGCCTATCTGGGACGCGGGTGCACGGAAGAAAGTTCAGAATGGGCAGAACCGCAGTATTAACGAACATGGTTTATACTTGGTAAATTGCGCCGGTCGCGAATGCCAAGCAAAGCCAACATCGCGGCGGGTACATTCCACCGGTGAAGATTTCCCGGCCAGCCCTTGCGTGGCCGTCCCCTTTCCGCTAATCCCCTCCGTGGGCCACCCCTCCCCAACGAGGGGCGAGCTATCTGGAAGGGTAGAAACATCATGACCATGCTTACGAAGCCGGACGTCCGTCCGGCCAATCCCCATTTTTCGTCAGGACCATGCGCGAAGCGCCCTGGCTGGACGCCGGAGGTGCTGCAGGATGCCGCCCTTGGCCGGTCGCATCGTGCCAAGATCGGCAAGGAGAAGCTTGCCCGCGCCATCGCACTGACGCGTGAGGTCCTTCAGGTTCCCGAAGACTATCGCATCGGCATCGTGCCGGCGTCCGACACGGGCGCGGTGGAGATGGCGCTGTGGTCGCTGCTCGGCGCGCGCGGCGTCGACATGGTGGCATGGGAGTCCTTCGGCTCCGGCTGGGTGACGGACGTCGTCAAGCAGCTCAAGCTCCCGGACGTGCGCCGCATCGAGGCGGATTACGGCAAGCTGCCCGATCTGACGCAGGTCGATTTCGACCGCGACGTGGTCTTCACCTGGAACGGTACGACCTCCGGCGTTCGCGTGCCGAACGGTGACTTCATCCCGGCCGACCGCGCGGGCCTCACCATCTGCGACGCCACGTCGGCAGCCTTCGCGCAGCGCCTCGATTTTGCCAAACTCGACGTCGTCACCTTCTCCTGGCAGAAGGTGCTGGGCGGGGAGGCTGCGCATGGCGTGCTCATCCTTTCCCCGCGCGCGGTGGAACGGCTTGAGAGCTACACGCCCGCCTGGCCGCTGCCGAAGATCTTCCGCCTCACCAAGGGCGGCAAGTTGAACGAGGGCATCTTCCGGGGCGAGACCATCAACACGCCTTCCATGCTGTGCGTGGAAGATTATCTCGACGCGCTGACCTGGGCGCAGTCGGTGGGTGGGCTCGACGGGCTGATCGCCCGTGCCGACGCCAACTTCGCCGCCATCGACCGTTTCGTGGAAAAGAGCGGCTGGCTCGCCCATCTGGCGGAAGATCCGGCGACGCGCTCCAACACCTCGGTGTGCCTCACCATCGTCGACCAGGAGGTGACGAAGCTGGACGCGGAAGCCCTGGCGGCCTTCGCAAAGGGCATCGTTTCCCGGCTCGACAAGGAAGGCGTGGCCTATGACATCGGCCACTATCGCGACGCGCCCCCCGGCTTGAGAATCTGGGCCGGTGCGACCGTCGAGACGTCCGACCTCGAAGCGCTCATGCCCTGGCTCGATTGGGCCTTCCACGAGCAGAAAGCCGCGCTGCAGAGCGCCTGAACATGCCGGGCAGCGCGCCGTGTGCGCTGCACCCTTCTCACCCGTTTTCCGTTCTTCAGATGGAGCCCTGAAATGGCACCGCGCGTACTCGTTTCCGACAAGCTTTCACCGACGGCCGTCGACATCTTCCGGCAGCATGGCATCGAGGTCGACTACGAGCCTGACCTCGGCAAGGACAAGGAAAAGCTCCTTTCCGTCATCGACCAGTATGACGGACTGGCGATCCGCTCCGCCACCAAGGTGACGGAAAAGCTGATCAACGCCGCGACCAATCTCAAGGTGGTCGGGCGGGCCGGCATCGGCGTCGACAATGTCGACATCCCCGCCGCCTCGCGCAAGGGCATCATCGTGATGAACACGCCCTTCGGCAATTCCATCACGACAGCCGAACATGCCGTCGCCATGCTGTTCGCCGTGGCGCGGCAGCTTCCCGAGGCCAACGCCTCCACCCATGCCGGCAAGTGGGAGAAGAATCGCTTCATGGGCGTGGAGATCACCGGCAAGACGCTGGGTGTGATCGGCTGCGGCAACATCGGCTCCGTGGTGGCCATGCGTGCCATCGGCCTGAAGATGCACGTGGCAGCCTTCGACCCGTTCCTGTCCGAGGAGCGGGCGGAGGAACTCGGCGTCGAGAAGGTCGAGCTCGACGAGCTTTTCGCCCGCGCCGATTTCATCACGCTCCACACGCCGCTCACCGACAAGACGCGCGGTATCATCAATGCCGCGGCGATCGCCAAGATGAAGGACGGTGTGCGCATCATCAATTGTGCACGCGGCGGCCTGGTCGTGGAAGCCGATCTCGTCGAGGCTCTGAAGTCGGGCAAGGTGGCCGGTGCCGGCATCGACGTGTTCGAAACGGAGCCGGCAACGGAGAACGCGCTGTTCAACCTGCCCAACGTCGTGTGCACGCCGCATCTCGGCGCGGCCACGTCAGAAGCGCAGGAGAACGTCGCGCTGCAGGTGGCCGAGCAGATGTCGGACTACCTCGTCAAGGGCGCCGTGACGAACGCCATCAACATGCCCTCCATCAGCGCCGAGGAGGCACCGCGGCTGAAGCCCTTCATCAAGCTCGCCGAGGTGTTGGGCACCTTCGTCGGCCAGGTGACCGAGGAAGCCATCCGCGAGGTGGAGGTCGTGTTCGACGGCTCCACCGCCAACATGAACACGCGCGCGCTCATCAGCGCGGCGCTCGCCGGCCTCATCCGGCCGCAGGTCTCCGACGTCAACATGGTCTCCGCGCCCATCATGGCCAAGGAGCGCGGCGTGATCCTGTCGGAGGTCAAGCGCGACAAGTCCGGCGTCTTCGACGGCTACATCAAGCTGACGGTCAAGACCTCGGCCAAGACGCGCTCGATCGCCGGCACCGTGTTCTCCGACGGCAAGCCGCGCTTTATCCAGATCAAGGGCATCAATCTGGACGCCGAGGTGGGCGAATACATGCTCTACACCACCAATTACGACACGCCGGGCATCATCGGTCTGCTGGGCAGCATCTGCGGCAAGCACGGCGTCAACATCGCGAACTTCCAGCTCGGCCGGAACCGGCCGGGGGGCGACGCGATCGCGCTGCTTTATCTCGACGCTCCGTTCCCGCAGCCGGTGCTGGAAGAGCTCCGGGCGACCGATTCGATCATCTCGGCCAAGCCGCTGCATTTCGATATCGGCGCCTGACCGGGCACCGCGTTCCTTCGTTCCGGTCACCGTACCGGGGCTTCAAGTGCCCCGGTACGGCCACCTACCGGCTGTCGAGCGGTGCGCGCTCGCGCGGCGGTGCCGTTGCCGCCTTGCGGCCGCTGTATTCGGCGAGCGAGATGCCGCAGAAGACCAGCACTAACGCAATCGCGTGGTAGAGGTAAAACGCCTCGCCGAGGATAATGATCGACAGCATCGTGCCGAAGATCGGAACGAGGTTGACGAACAGGCCGGCGCGGTTGGGACCGATGATCTCGTTGCTTCGGATATAGAAGATCTGCGACAGCACCGAGGGGAGGGACGCAGTGTAAAGGATGATGATCCAGCCCTTCAGGGTCGGCATGATGAAGTCGCCCGCCGCATATTCCCACGCCACGAACGGGATCGCGCTGACAAAGCCGGCCGTCGCCAGCACCGATATCGTGCTCAGCCAATGGATGTCGGGCTTCGAGCGCAGAAACAGGGTGTAGATGCCGTAGAAGAGTACGGCGAGCAGCATCAGGAAATCGCCGAAATTGATGTCGAGTTCGGCAATGCGGGACAGATCGCCATGGCTTGCCGTCAGCGAGATGCCGGCAAGGGACAAGACGAAGCCCGTGAGCTGCAGCCAGGTAGCCCTTTCGCCGAAAATCAGGAAGTTCAGGATGATGATGACCATCGGAATGGCCGCCTGCTCGATCGAGACGTTGACCGCAGAGGTATAGGTGAGCGCGCTGTAAAGGGCCGCGTTGAAAAAGGTGAATCCCACCGTGCCGAGGAGGAAGAGAAGCGGTAGATTGGCCCGAATCTGCGGCCAATCGCGGCGCAGCGGCTTCCAGGACATCGGCAAGAGGATGGCGAGCGCGATGATCCAGCGCAGGAAGGTGAGCGCAAACGGAGAGACCTGACCGACCGCCAGCTTGCCCGCCACTGCATTCCCGCCCCAAAAGAGCGTCGTCAGCAGGAGGAGGGCGTAGGCTCTGTTCTGCATGTTTTGGCTCGGCCTTCGGACATGTTCCTGAACAGTGGGCAATAGCCCGTTCGACGCCCCGGGTAAATCGAGCCAGACTGGGGAAATCGGGCGGCACACCGGGCGCGCGCGAAAGAATGGTCGCATCGCGGGCCGCATGACGGTATAGAGCCGTCAGGAATTTCAAGGCGGCCGCGGGGATTCCGCGATGCCGGGAAGAGGACGTTGGCAATGGCGAATGTGGTGGTCGTCGGCTCGCAATGGGGCGACGAGGGGAAAGGCAAGATCGTTGACTGGCTCTCGGAGCGTGCCGATGTCGTGGTGCGCTTCCAGGGAGGGCACAATGCCGGCCATACGCTGGTCATCGACGGTGTCAGCTACAAGCTTTCGCTGCTGCCCTCCGGGGTCGTCCGCGAGGGCAAGCTGTCGGTCATCGGCAATGGCGTCGTTTTCGATCCGCACGCCTTCGTGAGTGAGCTCAAGCGCCTCGAGGAGCAGGGCGTGAAGGTGTCGCCGGTCAATCTGAAGGTGGCGGAAAACGCGGCGCTGATCCTGTCGCTGCATCGGGAACTCGACGCCTTCCGCGAGGATGCGGCCTCCAATTCCGGCACCAAGATCGGCACCACGCGGCGCGGCATCGGCCCCGCCTATGAAGACAAGGTGGGCCGGCGCGCCATCCGCGCCATGGATCTGGCCAACATGGAGACGCTGCCGGCCAAGATCGACCGGCTTTTGACGCATCACAACGCCCTGCGGCGAGGGCTGGGTCATGAGGAGGTCTCCCACCAGGCGATCATGGACGAGCTTTCCGCCATCGCCGACCAGGTTCTGCCCTATGTGGACCGCGTCTGGAAGATCCTCGACGATGCACGGCGCGCCGGCAGCCGCATCCTCTTCGAAGGCGCGCAGGGCACGCTTCTGGACATCGACCACGGCACCTATCCCTTCGTCACATCGTCCAACACGGTGGCCGGCCAGGCTTCCACGGGCTCGGGGCTTGGGCCGGGCGCAGTCGATTACGTGCTGGGCATCACCAAGGCCTATACGACAAGGGTCGGCGAGGGACCGTTTCCCACCGAGCAGGACAACGAGATCGGCCATTTCCTGGGCACCCAGGGACACGAGTTCGGCACCGTAACCGGGCGCAAGCGGCGATGCGGCTGGTTCGACGCGGTGCTGGTGCGCCAGGCTGTGGTGGCCAACGGCATGAACGGCATCGCCCTCACCAAGCTCGACGTGCTCGACGGGCTGGACGAGATCCGGGTCTGCACGGGCTATCGGCTCGACGGGGAGGTCATCGACTACCTGCCTGCGGGCCAGGGCGCGCAGGCGCGGCTGGAGCCGATCTACGAGCGGCTCGATGGCTGGAAGGAAACGACGCGCGGGGCCCGCAGCTGGAACGACCTGCCGGCGCAGGCGGTGAAATATGTACGGCACATCGAGGAGTTGATCGGCGCGCCGGTGGCCATTCTGTCCACCAGCCCGGAACGCGACGATGCGATCCTCGTGACCGATCCATTCCAGGATTGAGGGAGTAATGTGCTAACACATTGAAACTGTGAGGCGAACTTACGGCAAGGCGATTCCAATCTTGGCCTCCATGCTGTAGTGTCATCACAATTTCGCACTAGCAGGTGGCTTTCGGGCGGCGAGAGGCAGGAACGGATAACTCAAGAATGGCGGATTTTGCGGCGGTACTGCGCAAGACGATTGGGGCGCTCAGCGAGAACACGCCCGAGACGCGGGCGAAGGTCTATGAAAAGGCGCGCGCCACCATAGAGGCCAAACTTGCCGCGGTTTCGCCGCCGCCGTCCCAGCAACTCGCCGACCGTCAGCGGGCGCTTCTCGAGGACGCCATCGTCAACGTCGAGAGCGAATATGCCGTGCCGCCGTCGGAGGCGCCGGAGGACGATCTCGAAAGCATCTTCGCCGAACTCGACGCCGCGGCGGCACACGGCTCCGCGACCGATCGCGCCGAGGAGGCCGGGGTCGCCGAATCCGAGACGGAAGAGCCGGCGCCGGCGGCGCCCTTACCTGGTGACGAAGCGTCACCGGTCGAAGTGGGGAGCACGCCGCCACC
>NZ_JBHSUM010000117.1:0-12923 GCF_042660605.1 Nitratireductor sp. GCM10026969 | reverse complement strand
GTCGCCCTGGCCGGTCACTGCGACGGCGGCAGTGCGGCGGGCAAGGCCGTCGACCGTCTCGCCCAACTGGCGCAGCGCCGCCGCACAGTCCGCCCATGTCTGCTCCAGCGACTGACAGGCCGACCCGTCCGCTGCCGTCCGATAGTGATTAAGGACCGAGGCATCCGCGATCTGGCGACCGGTGAGGCTGAATGCCACCGCCTTGATGACAGACGTCCCTGCGTCGATGCCGATGAGGATGTCCGGCTCAGCCATGTGGAAAAATCCGTGTCAATTCATCCTCCCTGGCCGGCGGGTCCGCCTGCCGGCGTCCGCATCGCGCAGAGCGCCTGTCAGTTCCATGCGGTCAACGTCACATAACAGGCTGTGTTAGAAATCTAGTTCACATCACATAAAACAGTCAATGAAATCACACAAGAGGTGGCTGTCGAAGCATATGGTGGGCGGGGCCTCCTGTCGGGCCAGTTCTGCGCATCTGCATAAAATCATCCAGGCGTAAAACTGCGAAGTTTGAGACAAACTGTCGCCATAAAACGGCGTAGACTACCGGAAATAGGGCTTTTCGACAGCTTCTCCCCGTATCGAACCATCGGGACTCCGGCGCCCGGGACGGATGATCTCGCGAGGAAGAGCGTGGAGGAGGCTCGTGGGGAATTCTCGCTCATCTGCAATTCGGCGATTGACAGCGCTCTTGAAATCTAACACTATCCTCACATAAGATATCACAAACTTAACACTGGAGTATGCGCACGCCACCTCGGCCGGTGCCGGTTCGTAACGACCGAGAAAGGGCACGCGGACTTTCCGGGGAGAGTTGTGTGGGAGGAGTTGAGAAGATGGTTTCACCGTTTCACAGGCTGTCCATATCTGCGCGCCCGCACGTCCGGGCGGCGGCCGCGTGCCGGTCGCTTCATTCTTGACCTTTCGAGGACAGCAAGTCGGCACGGCCCGCGTCTTCCCAGGTTGAAAACAGGTCGATAGAGCGTTTCCCCATGAGTTCCCAAACCGACATCACGCAACCGCCGCGCCGAAGCGGGCTCAGCATGAAGGCCGTTCTCGGCGCCGCGGCCGTCGCCGTGCTGGTCGGGGCCATGGCCCTGGATACCGAAGTGGTCGTCATCGGCTCGGAGGAAGACGTGCGGGAAGGGAGCTTCTCGCCCGAGCGCTTCGGCGAGGAGATGTTCCCGCAGATCCGCGAGAGCGTTTTGAGTCGCGCCGTCGATGCGTCCACACTGGCCGAAGCCGTTGCCGAGGATGCGGCCGCCGCTGGTCAGCAGTATGGCGTCGGTGGCGGCATCGGCCCCGTTGTCCCGGTGCGGTTCACCGGGGTGGCGGGCGAGGAGCGCGCCGGCGTCTACACGGTGGCCGTCGAGGGCGTCCCCGGGGAGACGACGATCCGCGTCCAGACCGGTCCGGCGATCAACGGAACGGATCTGCGCGATGCGACCGGCACGATCTCGTTCGGGCAGTTCACCAACCAGATCGAGTATCAGAACGCGGGCGCCGGCATCAACAACGAGATGAAGCGACAGGTCCTGGCCGACATCGACACGGAGAATCTTACCGGCAAGACCATCACCGTCACCGGCGTCTTCAAGCTGATCAATCCGAAGAACTGGCTCGTGACGCCGGTCGAGATGAGCGTCCAATGACGCTGCACGACATGAACGGCGTCCGCGAGAAGACGTCATCCGTCGTTCTCTCGGCGCGCAACATCGCCAAATCGTTCGGCAACATCCACGCGCTCAAGGGCGTGAATTTCGACGTCCATCGCGGCGAGGTCACCACGCTCTTCGGCGAGAACGGGGCCGGAAAATCGACCCTGATGAAGGTCCTGTCCGGCGTCATACAGCCGAGCTCGGGGGAGATCGTGCTGGAAGGGCGGCCGGTCACCTTCCACTCCTCCTCGGAAGCGCGCGACCTGGGCATATCGATCATTCACCAGGAACTGAGCCTCGCGCCCAACATGAACGTTCGCGACAACATCTTCATGGGACGCGAGATCATGGGGCCGGGCGGCGTCGATTACGCGGAGGAGGAAAAGCAGACCAGGGCGCTGATGCGCGAACTGGAGGAAGATATCGATCCTCTGACCCTGGTCGAGGATTTGCGGCTCGGCCAGCAACAGCTCGTCGAGATCGCCCGCGCCCTGTCCGTCAACGCGCGCATCCTCATCATGGATGAGCCCACCTCGGCGCTGAGTGCCTCGGAGGTGGAGGTGCTGTTCAAAGTCGTGCGCGACCTCAAGAGCCGCGGCGTTTCGATTGTCTATATCTCGCACCATCTCGAGGAGGCCCTGCAGATCACCGATCACGCGGTGGTGCTGCGCGACGGCGTGATGACGGCGAGCGCACCGCGCAGCGAAATCAGCCTGGAATGGATCGTCCGCAACATGGTCGGAGAGAACTTCGACCTGGGCTCGCCACCCGAGGGCCACAGGATCGGCGAGGTCGCCCTGTCGATCCGGGACCTGACCGTTCCCGACACAGCGCGGAAGGGCCGCAACCTCGTCGATGGCGTGTCGCTGGACGTTCGCGCGGGCGAGATCGTCTGCATCTACGGGCTGATGGGCGCCGGACGGACCGAGATGCTGGAATGCGTCGCCGGGCGCCTTGCCAATGCTTCCGGCACGGTGAGCCTCCTCGGGCGGGACGTTTCGTCGTTTTCCATCGCCGAGCGGATCGAGGAGGGCCTTGTGCTCGTTCCCGAGGACCGGCAGAGGGACGGTCTCGTCCAGACGATGACGGTCGGCAAGAACCTTTCGCTGGCCAGCATCGGCGCGTTTACCCGCAATTCGATCATCTCGCGGCGCCGCGAACGGTCCCTCGTCGAGCGCGCGATCAAGAACGTGACGATCAAGACCTCCGGCGGGGAGGCCGAGATCGGGTCGCTGTCGGGTGGCAATCAGCAAAAGGTCGTCATCGGCAAGATGCTGGCCACCAACCCGAAGGTCGTCCTGCTCGACGAGCCGAGCCGCGGTATCGACATCGGCGCCAAGGCCGAGGTCTTCCGCCTTCTCGCCGAAGGCGCGCGGCAGGGCCTGGCCGTTATCTTCTCCACCTCCGAGGTCGGCGAGTGCCTGAGCATCGCCCACCGCATCGTCGTCATGCGGCGGGGCCGGATTTCGGCGGAGTTTTCGAGCGACGTGTCAAAAGAAGAAATCATGGCAGCCTCCGGCGAGGCCGTGAACGCCATATAAGAACGCTTACCGGAGTCACCCTATGAGCGACACCACCACAGCCGCGAACCAGGCCAGGGCCGGCATCAGGAGCGCCGATTTCGACATCGTGAAGATGCTCCTGGAAGGGCGGGCCTTCTTCGCGCTGATCGCGATCATCATCACCTTTTCGATGCTTTCGCCGGTCTATTTCTCGGTGAACAACTTCCTCATCATGTCGTCGCACGTGGCCATCTTCGGCCTGCTGGCGCTCGGCATGCTCCTGGTCATCCTTACCGGCGGCATCGATCTGTCGGTCGGCTCGACGCTGGCGCTCGCCGGGGTGGTCGCCGGCTTTCTGATGCAGGGCGTGAGCCTGGAGATGTTCGGCGTGATCCTGTATCCGCCGGTCTGGGTCGTGGTGATCCTGACCTGTGCTGTCGGCGCCTTCGTGGGGTTGATCAACGGCGTCCTGGTCGCATTCTTCAAGGTTCCCGCCTTCGTCGCCACGCTCGGCCTCCTGTACGTGGCGCGCGGCGTCGCGCTTTTGATGACCAATGGCCTCACCTACAACAATCTTGGCGGACGTCCCGAGCTCGGCAACACCGGTTTCGAATGGCTCGGCTTCAACCGGCTTCTCGGCGTGCCGATCGGCGTCGTCGTGCTCGTTGCCGTCGCCGTTCTCTGCAGCCTGCTGCTCAACCGCAGCGCGCTCGGCCGCTGGATCTATTCCACGGGCGGCAATGAGCGCGCGGCCGAATTGTCCGGCGTGCCGGTGAGGCGTGTGAAGGTGACCGTCTACGTGCTGTCCGGCATTTGCTCGGCGATCGCCGGGCTGGTCCTGAGCTCGCAGCTGACCTCCGCCGGTCCGACGGCGGGCACCACATACGAGTTGACGGCCATCGCCGCCGTGGTGATCGGCGGTGCGGCGCTGATGGGCGGCCGCGGCACCGTGCGGGGCACGCTTTTGGGCGCCTTCGTGATCGGCTTCCTCTCCGACGGCCTCGTCATCATCGGCGTGTCTTCCTACTGGCAGACCGTTTTCACCGGTGCGGTCATCGTTCTGGCCGTGCTTTTGAACTCCATTCAGTACCGCGGCCGCCGCCGGGCGGTCGCCGCAACGCCTTCTCCGCAAACCGGGAAAGCTTCCGAGTAATCCGCTTGCGGAAAGTCCGGCCGGGCGACCGGCTTTCCAACAACCCAAAGGGAGTGAAACACCATGCTTACAAGAAGAGCGACCCTGCTGTTCGGCGCCGTGCTCGCGGCAACCCCCCTCATGTCCATGGGCGCCTGGGCACAGGATCAGGGGCTGATCTCGATAATCGTCACCGATCCCTCCAACCCCTACTGGTTCACCGAAGGTGAGGTCGCCAAAGCCACAGCGGAAGAGCTCGGTTACGAGGCGAATGTGAGCGCGCACAAGGGTGACACCAACACCGAGAGCAACCTGATCGACACCGCCATCACCAACCAGGCCAAGGCCATCATCCTCGATCCGGCCAATGCCGATGGTTCGGTCGGTGCCGTGCGCAAGGCGGTCGATGCCGGCATTCCGGTCTTCCTGGTGAACGCCGAGATCAACCAGAGCGGCCTGGCAACCGCTCAGCTCGTCTCCAACAACGCACAAGGGGCGGCTCTCGGTGCCCAGCAGTGGGTCCAGGCCGTCGGCGACGAGGCCAAGTATGTCGAGTTCTTCGGCAACCCGGCCGACAACAACGCTGCCACCCGTTCGAACGGCTACGAAACGGTTCTCAGCCAGTATCCGGGACTCGAGAAGGTTGCCGAGGAAGTGGCAAACTGGGACCGTACCCAGGGCTACAACAAGATGCAGTCGATCATCCAGGCCAACCCGAACATCGACGCCGTGATCAGCGGTAACGACGAGATGGCCCTTGGCGCGATTGCCGCGCTCAAGGAAGCAAACATGCTCGACGACGTCATCGTCGGCGGCTTCGACGGTTCGCCGGACGCGGTCGAGGCCATCAAGGCCGGCGAAATGGCCTATTCGGTACTTCAGCCGGTGGCCGTTTTCGCCGAGGAGGCCGTTCGCCAGGCCGATCACTACATCAAGAACGGCGAGCCGATGGTCGCGGAAGAGAAGCAGCTCTTCGACTGTGTCCTGATCACGCCCGACAACGTCGATCAGTACACCGCGCCCTTCGTTCTCGAAGGCATGAGCAACTGAGCGAACGATGCCCTGTTCCCGGCAGGTCTTTGCAGGCCTGCCGGGACGATCTTGAGCAGCTTGACCCCATACGCTGTTTGGGCTCCATTCAGATGGGGCAGATCGTATATGCCGCCTCCGATCCATTCGACCGCGCAGTGCCTGATGAACGAAAGTAACGTACTCCCCGCGATGGACCGGCTGATGGCCGAGGAAGTGCCGAGCGACTCTCGGCAGGCCCGCCAGTTGGCCCGCCGGCAGATGATCGCCGAGACGGTCATGGCCGAGGGGTCCATGCGGATCGAGGACTTGACGGAGCGCTTCGGCATCAGCCTGATGACGGCGCACCGGGATCTGGACGACCTTGTCGACCGCGGTCTGTTGCGCAAGACCCGCGGCATCGTGTCGGCCGCGCCGACGAGCCTGATCGAGGCGAGCGACGTCTATCGCTCCGTCCGCCAGTCGGCCGAGAAGGCGGCGATCGCCGAGGCTGCGTTCCAGTTCATCGAGCCGGGCCAGGCGATTTTCATGGACGATTCCACCTCCGTGCTCCAGATGGCCAGGCTGGTGCCGGAGAAGGTTCCCCTGACGATCATCACCAATTCGCTGACGCTCATGAACGAGCTGAAGGGGACTCGCGACCTCTCCCTTCTCGGGCTCGGTGGTCAGTTTCACAACTGGTGCAACGCCTTCATCGGCCGCATGACCACGAACGAGATCTCCCGCCTCCGGGCGGACACGCTCTTTCTGTCCATGGCCGCGATCACCGACGACATGGTCTTCCACCAGTCGCCGGAGATGGTCGACACCAAGCGGGCGATGTTCGACGCGTCGGCAAGGCGCATTCTGCTCGCCGATCACTCCAAGTTCGAGCGCCGCGCGCTCTACGGCATGGTGTCCCTGAACGAGTTCGATGTGGTCATCGTCGACGACAGGACGCCGGAGCGGCACCTCGACAGGATGCGGGCCAATGGGATCAACGTGGTGGTGGCACCCGTCACGTAAGTATGTGTCTGCCGGTCCTTTCCGCGCCGCGCCGCGGCGTCCGGACCGTTTCCTGTAACCATCTGGAAAAGGAGTGGGGCGATGCCCAGCCTGCTGGGATTGGACAGCGGCCTGACCGTCACCAAGGCCGTTCTTTTCGACAGCGACGGGACGGAGATCGCCGTTGCCCGGCGGCGGGTGCCGCAGCAGATTCCGCGCCCGCGCCATGTCGAACGCGACATGGACGGCCTCTGGTCGGCCGCCGCCGAGGCGATCGCTGCGGTGATCGCGCAAAGCCGCCGGCCGGCAAGCGACATCGCGGCCGTCGCCGCCACGGCGCATGGCGATGGCGTCTACCTGCTTGATGCGGATCGGAAACCTCTTGGCGCGGGCATTCTCTCGCTCGACAGCCGGGCTGAAGGCCTTGTCGCCGACTGGTCCAAGACCGATCTCTTCGACCGCGCGCTCAAGCTCACCGGTCAGATACCGCACGCCGCAGCGCCCTCGGCACTGCTCGCCTGGATCGCACGGGAGGAGCCGGACCGTTTCGGAAGGATCGCACACATCCTGGCCTGCAAGGACTGGCTGCGGTTCTGCCTGACCGGCACCATCGGCACGGACCGCACCGAAGCCAGCACCGCCTTCGCCGAGCTTGCGACGCAGGACTACACACCGGACGCACTGAAGCTCTTCGGTCTCGAAGCGCTTGCCGGCGCTCTGCCGGCCATCGACCCGCCGGCGGCGGTTATCGGCCATGTCACCGACGCGGCCGCGCGACAGACTGGTCTCGTGGCGGGTACGCCCGTCGCGGCCGGGCTGCACGACGTTACGGCCTCGGCGCTGGGCATCGGCGGGCATCGCGCGGGCGTGGTGGATGTGGTGGCCGGCACCTACTCGATCAACGAGATCGTGTCCGATCGGCCTTGTAGGGATCCGCGCTGGTTCTGCCGCAGCGGCATCGTGCCCGGCACCTGGAACAGCATGTCGATTTCACCGGCCTCGACCACCAATTACGACTGGTTCCTGGAAACGCTCTGCCGGGCGGAAGCGGGCACCGACGACGGCTCCATCCACGAAAGGCTCGCACCAGAAATCCGCGATGCCTTGGAGCGTCGCTCGACGCTGCTTTTTCACCCCTTCCTCTTCGGTTCTCCCCATGGGGCGAATGCCAGCGGGGCTTTCCTCGGGATGCACGGCTGGCACGACCGCGGCGACCTCTTGAGGGCGGTGCTGGAGGGGATCGCCTTCAACCACCGCTATCACGTCGATGCGCTGCGGGATGGATTCCCGTTCGAGGCGGCACGGCTGACGGGCGGCGTGTCGCGCAGTCCGGATTTCGCACAAATGATGGCCGACGTTCTCGGCGTGCCCGTCTCCACGAGCCGCACCGGTGAAGCCGCCGCATGGGGAGCGGCGCTGTGCGCCGGTGCCGCCGTGGGCCTCTTCAAGACACCCTTCGACGATCCGCGCGACCTTGCGGCACTGACCCGGACTTATTCGCCGGACATGAACCGCCACGCGGACTACGACCGGCGCTATGCCGTCTTCGCCGAGGCCGTCGAGGCGCTTCGTCCGGTGTGGCGGAAGCTCGAAGCGCTCGGATCGGAGGGCGAGGCTTGACGAGCGGGACGGACAAGGCCTTCGACGTCGTCATCCTCGGCGGCGGCGTCAATGGTGCGGGGTTGTTCCGCGATTTGTGCGAGCAAGGCGTCGACTGCCTGCTGGTCGACAAGAACGACTTCGGCTCCGGCACGAGCGCTGCGCCGTCGCGCCTCATCCATGGCGGTCTCAAATATCTGGAGACGGGCGAGTTCGGCTTGGTCGCGCAATCGACGCTCGAGCGCAACCTTCTGCTGCGCAATGCGCCGCATCTGGTGCGACCGCTGCCGACGATCATCCCCATCTTTTCCTGGACGAAGGGGACCGGAGCGGCGCTGAGGACCTTTTTCGGCGCCAAAAGCGCGCCGCGCAGCCGCGGTGTCGTTCTCGTCAAGATCGGCCTGGCGCTTTACGATTTCTACGGCAGCCGCAGCAAGGTGATGCCGCGCCACAGCCTCTGGCGCCGGGCGGCTGCGTTGAGGAAGCTGCCGGCACTGACACCCCGGATCGTGGCGGCCTGCAAGTACTACGATGCCAAGGTAACCGCGCCGGAGCGCCTCGTCTGGGAGCTGATCCGCGACGGCCTGGCGGCCAATCCAGGGTCGGAAGCGCGAAACGCTACGAGCCTCGAGGGCCAGCGGGACGGGATCCTTGCTTTCGAAGCCCCCGACGGGGCGGCTTTCACGGTCCGGCCCGGCCTCGTCGTCAACGCGGCCGGCCCCTGGATCGATCGCGTCAACCGCCTTCTGGGCATTTCCGGTAAGCTCATCGGCGGGACCAAGGGCTCCCATATCGTGCTCGACCACGAGGAGCTCGCCCGCCAGCTCGCCGGCCGGATGATCTATTTCGAAGCGGACGACGGGCGCATCTGCCTCGTCTACGAGTATCTCGGCCGTGTACTCGTCGGCTCGACCGACAGTCCCGCCGACGATCCCGACAACGTCCGCTGCGAGGACGAGGAGGTCGACTATTTTCTCGACAGTCTGCGCAGGCTTTTGCCCGGGCTGGCCTTCGACCGCGCGCAGATCGTCTATGCCTATAGCGGGATTCGACCCCTGCCGGCGTCGGACGGCACGGCGCCGGGGCTGATCAGCCGCGACCATTCCGCCCCTTTTGCCGCGCCGGAGGCTGGACGTCCCTTTCCCGTCATATCGCTGGTCGGCGGAAAGTGGACGACATTCCGCGGCTTCGCGGAGGAAGTGGCCGATTCCGTCCTGGAGCGGCTCGGGCGCAAGCGCCGGATCTCGACGCGCGAATTGCCCATCGGCGGCGGCCGCGACTATCCGGCGGATGAGGCCGGTCGCCGACGTTGGGTGACCGATCTCGCCAAGGAGACCGGGTTGCCGGCCGGGCGCGTGGAAACCCTTCTCGAGCGCTACGGCACCACCGCCGCGGCACTCCTGCGGGAGGAGGCTTCGGCCGAGGAGCCGCGTTTCCTCGACGATGTGCCCGATGTCAGTCATGCCGAGATCGCCTGGATCGCGCGGAACGAGGCGGTCGTGCATCTCGGCGACATCGTGCTCCGCCGCACGACGCTCGCGGTGACGGGGCGCCTTACCGCGCATGATCTCGACACGATCTCGCGGATTGCCGGCACCGTGCTCGGCTGGTCGGAAGGGCGTCGGCGATCGGAGCTTGATGAGACGCTCGACACGTTGCGCCGGCGCAACCTTGCACCGCTGTAGGTCGGGATCGGTTCAGGCGGAATCGTCAGTGCGTGCCTTCACCCTCGCCCTTCGACAAGCTCAGGGTGAGGGTGAAGGCAGACCTGCGTCGCCGCCAGCTTTGCGGTCGAAAGGTTGAGCGCAGACGCCAAGCCCTTCATGGTGAGCCTGTCGAACCACATGGTGAGCCCCGAGCTTGCCGAAGGGTCGAACCACGAGGGCGGCTGCTACGCGCGCGGCCTTCGCACCGGCATCTTTCCAGCACCCAAAACAAAAACGGGCAGCCTTCCAGCCACGACGCCTTTCGGAGAGGCTTTCTCGCCGCCTCCAACGTGCTCAGATCAGGCGTTCTGGTGATACTTGGCGTCCAGGGCGTCGATCGCCTTCACATTGCCGGCCGAGCGGCCATTGGGGTCGAAGGTGGAGGCAAGGTAGGCGTCGGCAATGGATTTGGCGAGTTCCGTCCCGATCACGCGTGCGCCCATCGTGATGACCTGCGCGTTGTTGGAAAGCGCGGCACGCTCGGCCGAATAGGTATCGTGCGTCTGGGCCGCGCGGATGCCGGGCACCTTGTTCGCCGACAGGCACACGCCGATGCCCGTGCCGCAGCACAGGATCGCACGGTCATAGGTGCCGTCGAGTACGCCCTGGCACACGCGGTCCGAGAGATTGGCGTAATATTCACTGTCGCCCGAAGGCGGTGTGCTTACCTCGAAAACCTCGAACCCGTCCTTGCCGGACAGATGCTCCGCAAGTGCCTTGGCAAGCGGAGCACCAGCGCTGTCTCCTGCGACTGCAATCTTCATTGAGCCATCCTTTCCTTACATGACACGGGCACAACGCTCCAGAGTGTCGAGATATCCCTTGATGTCCCAGGCGGAGCGCCCGATGAAAAGCCCGTCGATATGCGGGCGGGCGATCAGTTCGCTGCAGTTGTCAGTGTTCACGCCGCCGCCATAGAGGCACGGCAGGCGGCGACCCACAATGGCCTGTGCCACCTCTAGGATAAGGGCGTGGCGCCTGTCGGCATAGTCGGGCGAGGCGGGGGTGCCGTTTTCGCCGATAGCCCAGACCGGTTCGTAGGCCAGGAGGATGGGCCTGGTCTTCTGCGCGCCGTCGAGCCGACCCAACGCCGCCTCGACTTGCGTCGTGAGCACCGTATCGGCGCGGCCCGCCGCCTTGTCCTCGGCGGTCTCGCCGATGCAGACCAATGGGACCAGCCCGTGCCGCACCGCGGCCTCCGTCTTCAGCCCGACCGTCTCGTCGGTCTCGCCGAAATGCGCCCGCCGCTCGGAGTGGCCGAGTTCCACCAAGTCGAGGCGGCAATCAGTCAGCATCTCGGCGGAGATTTCGCCGGTCCAGGCGCCGGGCTCGGCCCAGTGCATGTTCTGTGCGCCGACCTTGATATCGGTTTCGGCGAGCGCAGCCTTGACCTCGCGCACGGCGGTGAAGGGGGGAATGACGAAGCGCTGGATACGCGGATCACCCCGCGCATGGAGGAGTCCACTGGCGAACGCCATCGCCTCGGAGAGTGTCTTGGTCATCTTCCAGCTCGTACCGATCCAAGCCTGCGGCGTATCCGCCATGCCTACTCCTCTTCCGCGAAATAAAGCCTGACCCCCTGGTCCAGCAGCGCCCTGGCCTTCGTCTCGGGCAGGGCTCGTGTCGTCACCACCCCGTCGAAGACGTCCAGAGTGGTCATGAGATGCAGCGCCGTGCGCCCGAACTTCTCGTGGTCGACCATGAGGAAGCGCCTCGCCGACGAAGCAATCATCCGGCGCTTGACCTCGAGGACCTCCTGGTCCTGGTGAAATACCGTTCGCCCGTCGATGGCGGAGCTGGACAGGAGCACGATATCGGCGCGCAGGTTCTCGAGTGCGGCCAGCGCCAGCACACCGAAGAAGCCGTTGAACTTGCGCGAATAGGTGCCGCCCACCGTGATCAGCTCGATCCCGGATACCCCGGACAACCCCTCGATGATCGCCAGGTTGTTTGTGATGACCGAGAGAGGTCGCTTGTTGACGAGAAAGGGCACGAGGTTCTGGGACGTCGAGCCGTCGTCGATCATGACGCTCATGCCCGGCTCCAGAAACCGCGCCGCGCGCCGCGCGATCTGCCGCTTTTCCTTGGCCGCCTGGCGGGCACGGTAGCGGAAATCGCTTTCGAATTGGCCGCTCGCCTCGATGGTCGCGCCGCCGCGCACCTTGCGCAGGAGGCCTTCCTTCTCGAGTTCGTCGAGGTCGCGATGGATGGTCATCTTGGAGACGCTGAAGCGCTGGGAAAGCTCCTCCAGCGAGGCTGAGCCCACCTCGACGAGCATCTCGACGATGTCGTGTTGACGATCTTCCGGCTTCACCTGCGGCGCCTTTCTATTCCTCGAAACCATAACACCTTCCGCGTGACATGCAACACAAAAGATGTGATTTTGAGATTTTATATTGTGGTTTTTATCATAAGTTACTAACGTCACGTCGAACCCGTGGGAGATCTGGAGTGGAGACCTGCACATGAATCAACACAGCCGCGCGCTGGCACGGGCCAGTGGCAATGCTGCTCAGTTCGCGCTCGCCAACTGCATTCGCACGCTGTCGATGGACGCCGTTGAGGCCGCCCAGTCCGGGCATCCGGGTGCGCCGATGGGGCTGGCGGAAGCCGCGACCGTCCTTTGGACCCGACATCTCAAATTCGACGCCTCTCGCCCCGACTGGCCGGACCGCGACCGTTTCGTGCTTTCGAACGGGCACGGCTCCATGCTGCTTTACAGCCTGCTTTATCTCACCGGCTTTCAGGACATGCCGCTCGACGAGCTCAAGCGCTTCCGCCAATGGGGCGCCAGGACGGCAGGCCACGCAGAATACGGCCATGCCGCGGGCGTGGAAATTACCACCGGTCCTCTGGGGCAGGGGCTCGCCGGCGCCGTCGGCATGGCGATCGCCGAGCGTTCGCTCGCGGCCGGCTTCGGGGATGAGATCGTCGACCATCGTACCTGGGTTTTCTGCGGCGACGGATGCCTCATGGAAGGCATCAGCCAGGAGGCGATCAGTCTCGGCGGTCATCTCAGGCTCGGCAAGCTGACGGTCCTTTATGACGACAACGCGATCTCGATCGACGGGGACACGGCCAAGGCCTTCACCGAAGACACGCGTGGGCGCTTCGAGGCGGCGGGCTGGCAGGTTCTCGCCTGTGACGGGCACGATGTCGAGGAAATCGACCGTGCCATCGAGGCGGCGAAGGCCGAGGCCGCCCGCCCGACGCTGATCGCCATGAAGACGGTGATCGGCCTCGGTGCCCCCAACAAGGCGGGCAAGGCTTCCGTGCACGGCGCGCCGCTGGGCGAGGACGAGCGGACGCTCGC
>NZ_JBHSUM010000116.1:0-12985 GCF_042660605.1 Nitratireductor sp. GCM10026969 | reverse complement strand
CGACGGCCGGACGGGCCGTGACCCGCTCGGCCGGCCGCGGGCGACGACGGGACCGGATTTCGGCGATTCCGTGGATGTCCCCGACGAGATCGACACACAGCGGGCGCGCGAGATTCTGGAAGCGATCCGCCGCCGGCTGGGCGACGCGCTGAGCCCGGAGCTCGAGCGCGAATATCTGGAGCGCCTGCTGGATATGCAGTGAAGCTGCCGCTCGAGGTCGATACAGATCGCGCTCGGCACGTCGGCGAAGGGGTGCCGGCTTTCCCGGATCGTATAAGCAATTCCAGGAAGGTGGAAGCCGGTCTTCCGTCCGGAATTTGCATGGAATCAATTGGTTGGAGCAGTCCGCCGCTTCCCTGAAGCGGTGGACGGAACCAGCGCGCTTGCAAGCAGAAAGCTGCTCTCGGAGAAATGTTTTAGCACTCTCAAGGGAAGAGTGCTAAATTTTCACATCCCGCTACTTGAACACGGGATTCGGCACGCCCAAATCATCCGCGCGCGGCGCCGCGACGGGCCGCGTACCGCGCCGGAAGGACCGGCGCGGGAGGTGCTTCACAGACCGTCCCAGGAGGAAGACATGAAGTTCCGTCCTTTGCATGACCGCTTGCTTGTCCGCCGCATCGAAGCGGAGGAAAAAACCGCCGGAGGAGTCATCATTCCCGATACCGCGAAGGAGAAGCCGCAGGAAGGCGAGGTGCTGGCCGTGGGGCCGGGCGCACGTGCCGAAAACGGCGAGCTCTTGCCGCTGGAGGTGAAGGCGGGTGACCGCATCCTCTTCGGCAAGTGGTCGGGTACGGAGATTCGCCTCGAGGGCGAGGATCTCCTGATCATGAAGGAGAGCGATGTGCTCGGCGTTCTCGAGGCGAACGCCTCGGCAAAGAAGGCCGCCTGACGAGGGCCTTTCCAGAAGTCGTTTATGCTGCCTAATCGAGGAGTATTGAAATGGCTGCCAAAGACGTGAAGTTTCATTCGGACGCACGCGAGCGCATGCTCAGGGGCGTCGATATTCTCGCCAATGCGGTGAAGGTCACGCTCGGCCCCAAGGGCCGCAACGTCGTGCTCGACAAGTCCTTCGGGGCGCCGCGCATCACCAAGGACGGCGTGACCGTCGCCAAGGAGATCGAGCTCGAGGACAAGTTCGAGAACATGGGCGCACAGATGGTGCGGGAGGTGGCGTCCAAGACCAGCGACACGGCCGGCGACGGCACCACGACGGCGACGGTGCTGGCTCAGCACATCGTCAGGGAGGGTGCCAAGGCGGTCGCCTCGGGCATGAATCCGATGGACCTCAAGCGCGGGATTGACAAGGCCGTCGACGCCGTGGTGGCGGAATTGAGGAAGAACGCCCGCCAGGTGACCAAGAACGACGAAATCGCCCAGGTCGGCACGATTTCCGCCAATGGCGACCGGGAGATCGGCCGCTTCCTCGCCCAGGCGATGGAGAAGGTGGGTAACGAGGGCGTGATTACGGTCGAGGAAGCCAAGACCGCCGAGACCGAGCTCGAGGTGGTCGAGGGCATGCAGTTCGACCGCGGCTATCTCTCCCCCTATTTCATTACCGACCAGGACAAGATGCGCGTGGAGCTCGAGGAGCCCTATATCCTGATCCACGAGAAGAAGCTGTCCAACCTGCAGGCGATGCTGCCGGTTCTGGAAAGCGTCGTCCAATCCTCCAAGCCGCTGCTCATCATCGCCGAGGACGTGGAGGGCGAGGCGCTCGCGACGCTGGTGGTCAACAAGCTGCGTGGCGGCCTGAAGGTTGCCGCGGTGAAGGCGCCGGGCTTCGGCGACCGCCGCAAGGCCATGCTGCAGGACATCGCCGTCCTGACCGGCGGAACCGCCATCTCCGAGGACCTCGGCATCAAGCTGGAGAACGTCACGCTTGAAATGCTGGGCCGCGCAAAGAAGGTGGTGATCGACAAGGAAAACACCACGATCGTCGACGGCGCCGGCTCCAAGGACGAGATCCAGGGCCGCATCAACCAGATCAAGGCGCAGATCGAGGAGACCACTTCCGACTATGACCGCGAGAAGCTGCAGGAGCGGCTGGCCAAGCTGGCAGGCGGCGTCGCCGTCATCCGCGTCGGTGGCTCGACTGAGGTCGAGGTGAAAGAGCGCAAGGACCGCGTGGACGACGCCATGCACGCCACCCGCGCCGCGGTGGAGGAGGGGCTTTTGCCGGGCGGCGGTGTCGCCCTCCTGCGCGCGGTGGGTACGCTCGACCAAGTCGAGGTCGATAACAACGACCAGAAAGTGGGCGTCAACATCGTGCGCCGCGCCATCGAGGCGCCGGTACGCCAGATCGCCGAGAACGCCGGTGCCGAAGGCTCCATCATCGTCGGCAAGCTGCGCGAGAAACCGGACTTCGGCCATGGCTGGAACGCGCAGACGGGCGAATATGGCGACATGTTTGCCATGGGTGTCATCGATCCCCTGAAGGTGGTGCGCACTGCGCTCCAGGATGCCGCCTCCGTCGCCGGCCTCCTGATCACCACCGAGGCGATGGTCGCCGAACGGCCGAAGAAGGAGAGCCAGCCCGCCATGCCCGCGGGCGCCGGCATGGATTTCTGACCATCGGCTCCAGGCGTATGACGTGTGGCGCGGCCGGCGACGGCCGCGCCTTTTTGTTGTTTGAGAATAAACCGATTACGCCGCCAGGGCCTCGCCCACGCGCTGCCTGATCTCGGCGAGCGTGAAAGGCTTGTTCACCACGCCCTTGACCGTGCCTTCCAGTTCGGCCGCACGCTCGCGCTGGTCGGCGAAGCCGGTCATCAGCAGAAGGCGCAGGGCCGGAAAGGTGTTGGCCGCGGCGCGGGCCATCTCGATGCCGTCCATGGCGGGCATGCGGATGTCGGACAGCACGAGATCGTATCCGCCTGCGGCGTCTTCGATCTTTTGAAGCCCTTCCATGCCGTCCTCGGCCGTTTCGACCGAGTGGCCGGCGGCGCTCAGGGCGCGGGCGGTGAAGGAGCGGACGGACAGGTCGTCCTCGACGATCAGGAGCTTTGCCATGGCTCTATTCTCGCGATCATTTCTTACGGTTCGCTGAACAAATCGGCTGGATGCTGCGCTTCAAGCATCGCCCTTCACCACACCGACGAAGGGCAATTCGCGGAAGGCGTGTCCCACATCCATGCCGTAGCCGACGACGAAATAGTCCGGGCATTCGAAGCCGACGAAGTCCGCTTCCAGGCTCGCCTTGCGTCGCGCGCGCTTGTCGAGCAATACCGCGATGGAGACGGAATTGGCGCCTCGGGAGAGCATCAGGTCGCGGGCAAATTTCAGCGTTCGGCCCGATTCCAGAATGTCGTCGATCAAAAGGATATCGCGGCCCTTCACGTCGTTGTCGATGTCGCGCAGCACCTTGATCTCGCCGCTCGTCGTGCCGGCGCCGTAGCTGGAGATCATGATGAACTCCACCTCCGGCGAAATGCCGGCGTCGTGCATGGCGCGAATGAGATCGGCGGCGAAGATGAATGAGCCCTTCAGGACGGAAACCACCAGGAGGTCGCGGTAGTCGCGCGCGGCGACCTGCTTGGCGAGCTCGAGATTGCGCTGTGCGATCGTCGAGGCCGAAAACAGGACCTCGATTTCCTTGCCGCGGACCACGGGCATGACGTGAACTACTCCCTGAACGTCACCGAGACGGACCTCACCCCATCCTTAGGCACGGCCAACCGGCTGGAGAAGGTGAGGCGTTCGCCGACGGAGAGCGCCGCACCGTTTGTCCCCAGAAAATAGTGCGTAATGCGTCCGTCTGCACCCAATATGTTGATGGCCAGATCCGGCAGCGGGCCGGCTGTCCTGCCATCGTTCACCGCCTCGCCCTCGATGATCAGAAGGTCTCCCCCGGCAGCGGGCTCGATGCGGCTTTCAAGATTGACGATGCCGAGTGCGGTGCCTTCCGCCATCGGTCTTCCCGTCCTTTCGACGAGGGTATGCCCGCCGGAGAACCAGAAGGCCGCCAGGACGGCGGCGACCGCGAGCGCCCACGGTCCACTCCTTCCCTGAGCCGCAGGCCTGGCGACGCCGCGCAGTATTTCCAGCCCCGCCGGAGCGGGGGCGGGCGCGGGGAAAAAACGACCGGCCGACGGCGCGCGCTCCGGGACGCCAGACAGTGCCACGTAGTCTGCATCGATGGTCTCGGCGTCGTCAGATAGGCGCGGTGTTTCGCGCACGGCACCTTCGGCTCCGCGGTACTTCCGCGGGAGCAGATCGCCCGAAAGGGGCGCGTAGATCGGTTTTTCGACCATCCGGGCAGAACCGTTCTTTCGCCGACGCCTTATCGGCGGTAAAGCATAATGGTTAATGCTTCGCCACACGGCATTCGGCGGCCGTCTTAACCGGCCGTTAACCATAACGCCTGCAGTTCGAGGGTGCGGCAGGGCGCGCGTGGCGATCATCCGCTTCATGCATGACACGCAGGGTCGATCCAGGTGATTCGTTTCGAGAATGTTGGTCTCAGATACGGAATGGGCCCGGAAGTGCTCCGCGACGTCTCGTTCCATCTGCCGGAGCGGTCCTTCCAGTTCCTGAGCGGACCGTCCGGCACCGGCAAGACGACGCTCCTGCGCCTCCTGTTCATGGCGCTCAAGCCGACGCGCGGCCTCATCACGATCTTCGGCAAGGACCGTTCGCGCGTCACCAGGCAGGAATTGCCGCTGATGCGCCGGCGCATCGGCGTCGTCTTCCAGGATTTCCGGCTTCTCGATCATCTGACCACCTATGAGAACGTCGCCCTTCCCCTGCGTGTGCGCGGGCGGGAGGAGGCGAGCTACCGGGCCGATGTCGTCGAGCTTCTGAAGTGGGTCGGGCTCGGCGACCGCATGCATGTGCTGCCGCCGGTCCTGTCGGGTGGTGAGAAGCAGCGCGTGGCGATCGCCCGGGCGCTCGTGGAGCAGCCGCGCATCCTGCTTGCCGACGAGCCGACCGGCAACGTGGACCCGCAGCTTGCCCGTCGCCTGCTTCGCCTGCTCATCGAACTCAACCGCATGGGGACGGCCGTGGTGATCGCCACCCACGACATCGGCCTGATGGAGCAGGTCGATGCGCGTCGCATGGTCCTGTCGGGCGGGAGGCTGACCATCTATGACTAGCCCGCACGCGAAAGCCACCAAACAGGCCGGTACCCTCGCCGGCACTGCAAAGGCGAAGCTCAGCGAGCAGATGAAGCGGCAGGCTGCCAGACGGCTGGCGCGCAAGCAGACGCCCATCGTGCCGCCGGACAGCATCGCCAACCGCGCCATGGTGCTGGTCATCGCCATCATGACCTTCCTTTCCTGCCTGACGTTGGGGGCGGTGACGCTGGTGCGCGACACTGCCGCCACCTGGCAGACGCAGATCGCTCGCGAAGCCACGATTCAGATCAAGCCCGCCGAGGGGCTCGACATGGAGGAGGCGCTGAGCAGGGCGCGCGGTATCGCCGCCGGTCATGCCGGCGTGCGCAGCGCTGAGATCGTCGACCGTCAGGCAACGGCGCGCCTTCTGGAGCCGTGGCTGGGCGCCGGCCTCGATATTGAGGAACTCCCGGTACCGAGGCTGATCATCGTCGCCATCGATCCGGTGGAGCGGCCCGATTTCGCAGCCATGCGCGCGGAGCTGGCGGCGGCGGTACCGAGCGCGGTTCTCGACGACCACCGGACCTGGGTCGACCGGCTTGTTGCCATGGCGCGAACCACCGTCACGATCGGCATGGCGGTCCTGGTGCTCATGCTCTCGGCCACGGCACTGACGGTGATCTTCGCCACCCGCGGCGCCATGTCGGGCAACGGCCATGTGATCGAGGTTCTGCACTTCGTCGGCGCGGAGGCATCCTTCGTCGCGCGCGAGTTCCGCAGGCACTTCCTTCTGGCGGGTACGCGCGGCGCGGCCGCCGGGGGCGCGGCCGCCGTTATGGTCTTCCTCCTTTTTTCCTGGTGGTCCTCGCGCAACATGGCCACGCCCGAGGGCGACCAGACCGCCGCTCTGTTCGGCAATTTCGCGATCGGCGCTTCCGGTTATGCGGGGGTGGGGGTCGTCGTGCTCCTCATCGCAGCTCTCACGGCGGCGACCTCGCATATTACCGCGATCGGGCATCTCAAGCAGATCGATACCTGATTGGACCGGCCGTGGCGCACATTCACGCTCCGTGTCGCGATGTAATTCTTTTTGCACCGATCTGCTCCGGCGGCCTGTTCGTCGCCGCATTTAAGCGATAACCATGGGTTTCATGAGCGACATCGCGGACAGGCCGGCCGGGGATTGCACGCAGCGCCGGCGGCGCACGCTGGTGCTGCGCCTTGCAGTGGCCGTCCCGGCCCTCGCACTTGCGGCTTTCATTATCGGCTTCGTCGCCTTCGTCGAGCATGTGGCAGGCCTCGATGTCCCGCGGGAACTGCATCCGGCCGACGGGATCGTTGTGTTGACGGGCGGCCAGTCGCGCATTGATACCGGACTAGACCTTCTGAAGGCCGGCAAGGGCAAGCGGCTGCTCATCAGCGGCGTCAACCCGATCGCCAGGGTCGACGATCTGCGCGTTGCGACCGGTGGCGATCCCGTCCTGTTCGACTGCTGCGTCGATATCGACCGGGCGGCGCTGAACACCATCGGCAATGCCGAGGAAAGCGCCAAATGGGCAAGCGCCAACACCTACGGCAGCATCATCGTGGTGACGAACAACTATCACATGCCGCGCAGCCTCCTGGAGATGCGGCGCATCCTGCCAGCGGCCGACCTGCAGCCTTATCCGGTGGTCAACACGCCCCTGACGGATGGCACATGGATGACCAACCTCGATGCCCTGCGCGTCCTGTTCACCGAATATCTGAAATACATCGCCGCCGTCATACGCGGGCATTTAACGGGCTTGGGCGAGCCGACGTCACCAGTCGGCGACATCCCGGGTTCGATCGCGAGCAAATAGACCGCATGCGGTCTTTGCCAAGGGCTGCCGTTGAGGTAACCACGGGCCGGAAAGGGCGCGGCCCGCGCCTTCGACCCGGAACTCTTCTATGCTGCTTGTTCGCTCCCTCGCATTCAACACCGCGTTCTATCTGAACCTGATCGTCCAGATGATCTTCTGGACACCTGTCTATTTCCTGCTTCCGCGCAAGAAGGCTTGGTTCGTGCCCAAGGTGTGGGCGGCCTCCAGCCTGTGGCTGCACCGCGTGCTGGTGGGTGCCAGGGTGAAAATATCCGGGCTGGAGAACATACCCGAGGGGCCGTGCATCGTTGCGCCCAAGCACCAGTCGTTCTGGGACACCATCGCCTTCCTGCCCTTCATCCCCGACGCGCTCTACATCCTCAAGCGCGAGCTGGTCTGGATCCCCTTCTTCGGGTGGTACGTCGCCAAGATGCGGATGATTCCCATCGACCGCGGCAGCCGCTCGAAGGCGCTGCGGCAGGCGGTGAAGCTGGCCGGCGAACGCATGAGCGAGAACCGGCAACTCATAATCTATCCCGAGGGCACGCGCCGCCCGCCCGGCGCCGAACCGGCCTACAAATACGGCATCGTCGAGCTATACGCTCAGCTCGAGGTGCCGGTGGTGCCGATCGCCCATGTGGCGGGACTCTACTGGCCGCGGCGCAGGTTCCGGCGCTATCCCGGCACCATTCACGCCCGCTTCCTGCCGCCGATCGAGCCGGGCCTTTCGCGAGAGGAATTCCAGGAGCGCCTGATTCGCGAGACGGAGGCTGCCTGCGACGCACTGCTCGTCGAGGCGGCGGAAGGCCCGAACCCGCCGCCGTTGCCCGACACGGCCCGAAAGCGGCTGGCCGAAATCCGATCCAAGGCGGAAAGCCACGCGGCGAAGGGCTGATTTTGCCTAGGAGCAATTCCAGGAGAAGTGGAAGCCGGTTTTCCGTCCGGAATTGCGTGGAATCAAATGGTTAGTTCAGTTCACCGTTTCCGTGAAACGGTGAACTGAACTAAGCGCCGATCCTGGCCGCCACCGTCTCCAGCCAATGGTCGTGGATACCGAGTGCCTTCAAATGCTCGACCGTGTTGAGGACGTATTCCTCGTTGCGTCCCGACTGGCCGATGGCGCCGGAGACCCTTTGCGCGGCGTGCTCCGCGTCGAGGCGGCCGGCATATTGCGGGTGGCGGCGGTCGACCACATAGGTGAGCGCCTCGATCTCCGCTCCATCCCGCAGGCGAACGGGCAACCGCCGTTCCAGATAGACATGGGTGACCAGTTCGCGCTCGCGCAGATAGGCTGTTACTTCCGCCGCCAACTCGCCGGGGACACGGAAGGCGAGGCCGAGGCAGGAGCCGCCGCGGTCGAGCCCGAGCACGAGGCCCGGCCTGTCGGGCGTGCCGCGGTGGACGTGCGAGTGTACGCACAGCGCGCGCCGATAACCGAAAAGGCGGGCTTTTTGTGTTTCAGTATGGGCAAAACCGGGGCGCCACATCAGCGAGCCATAGCCAAAGACCCAAAAATCGTCCATTTCCACCTGACTTGTGCATGCGCCCCTCGGGCAGAAGATGATTCGGGGTAGCTGGAGGATGGTGATGGCGTCAAGCATGCTGTCGGAATCGCGTTCCGGCCGCCGCATCCTGTGGCTGGCGGTGGCCATCGTCGTGGCGGCCCTGGCCTATACCGGGCTGTGGTTTTATCTCGCCCGCGCGCTGGAGGAGAGGGCGGAGGCCACCCTTGCGGCCCTGAACGGCGGCGGTGTCCGCGCCCATTGCGAAGAACCCGAGGCGCGTGGCTACCCCTTCCGCATCGGTCTGTTCTGCCGCAGCGTCTTCTACGAGAACGCGCGAACCGGTGTTTCCTTCCGCGCCGGCGCCTTCCGTTCCGCCGCGCAGGTCTACCAGCCGTTCCGCACCGTGGGCGAGCTCGACGGGCCGGCCACCGTCCTGTTGCCCGTCGGTGAAGCGCTGGAAGCCGAGTGGGAGAACCTGCGCGCAAGCGTCAGACTGGCCCGGCCGCTGCCGGAACGGGTCTCCCTGGAGATACGGCAACTCGCCCTTTCTGCGCGTGACGGCGACGGCGCACCGCTCGCTACGGCCGACGACGTGCAGCTGCACGCGCGCCAGGCGGAGGCCGATCTGGATCTGGCGGCGGCATTCAGCGGCCTTCGTCTTGGCGCGAGCCTCGTTCCCGGCCTGCCGGCTCTGGAAGGCCGCGCGCGCCTGACGGTGGACAACGGTGTCACCCTGCTTGCCGAGCACACATTCGATCCGCGCGGCCGATCGGGAACCATTCAGCAGCTGATCGTCGGGGTTACGGGTGAGGCGGCGGAACTTTCCGTTTCCGGCCCCGTCTCCGTGGGAGCGGACGGGCTCATCGATGCCGAACTCTCCGTTCGGGTGGAAGAGCCGGCCGCGGTGGGGCGGATCCTTGCCGAAGCGTTTCCCGAGGAGCGCCAGAACATCATGACGGCGGCCGCGGCCTTCTCCGGTCTCGGCGATACGCCGCTGCAGATCAGAATTGCGCGCGGGCGGGTCTTTGCCGGATTCATCCCGCTCGGCAGGATTCCGCCGCTCTGACCGTTCGCGCTACGGATCGCGGCCGGAAACCCGGTATCCGCGTTTCCACGGCCTTGCGTCAGGCCTTCTCCGCTTTCGGCGGGTGTGCGAGCACGTGGCGGCCGAAATCGGGCACGTCCACTTCCTGACCCGCTTCGATGATGGAGCGGCGGATGGCGCGCGTGCGGGTGAACAGATCGAACAGCTTGTCGCCGTCGCCCCAGCGGATCGCCCGTTGCAGGGACGAAAGATCCTCGGAGAAGCGGGCCAGCATCTCCAGAATGGCTTCGCGGTTGTGCAGGCATACGTCGCGCCACATGGTCGGGTCGGAGGCGGCGAGGCGGGTGAAGTCGCGGAAGCCGGAGGCGGAGTATTTGATGACCTCGGATTTCGTCACCGTCTCGAGATCGTCTGCCGTGCCGACGATGTTGTAGGCGATGATGTGCGGCAGGTGCGAGACAATGGCCAGCACCATGTCGTGGTGCTCCGGGTCCATGGTGTCGACCAGCGAACCGCAGCGTTCCCAGAAGCGTGTAAGCTTCGCCAGCGCCTTTTCATCCGTATCCGGAAGCGGCGTGAGAATGCACCAGCGCTCCTCGAAAAGCTCGGCGAAGCCCGCATCTGGGCCGGAATGCTCCGTGCCAGCGATCGGATGGCCGGGGATGAAATGCACGCCTTCCGGCATATGCGGCGCCATCTGCCGCATGACGGAGCTCTTCGTGGAGCCGACGTCGGTGACGATGGCGCCGGACTTCAGGTCGGCGGCGATCTCGGCGGCCACCTTGCCCGACGCGCCGACGGGCACCGAGACGATGACGAGATCGGCGTCGCGCACCGCCTCGGCTGCTTCGAGATGATATTCGTCGCCGAGGCCGAGCGCCTCCGCCCGGGCGAGTGTTTCGGCGCTTCGGGTGGCGATGGCGATCCGCTCCGCCAGGCCCTCGCGGCGGATGACGCGGGCAAGCGAGGAGCCGATGAGGCCGATGCCGATCAGGGCGATTTTGGCAAAGAGAGGTTCGGTCACAGTCTCAACCGTTCAGGAATTTTGAAAGCGCGGCCACGACGCCGCGATTGGCCTCCTCCGTGCCGACGGACATACGCAGCGCGTTCGGAAAGCCGTAGGCGGTGACCCGGCGCAGAACGAAGCCGCGCGCGACCAGGAAGGCATCGGCATCCTCGGCCGTCTTGCCGCCGTTTTGCGGAAAGTGGACGAGGAGGAAATTGCCGATGCTGGGGGTGACGCGCAGCCCGAGCTTCGTCAGCTCTTCGTTGAGCCAGGCCCGCCACGCCTCGTTGTGGGCGGCGGCACGCTCCACATGGGCGCGGTCGCGGATGGCGGCCGCGCCGGCGGCGATGGCCAGCGCATTCACGTTGAAGGGGCCGCGCACCCGGTTCACCGCGTCGACCACATGCGCCGGCGCATACATCCAGCCGATGCGCAGGCCGGCCAGGCCGTAGATCTTCGAGAAGGTGCGCGTCATCACCACGTTTTCGAAGGACGACACCAATTCGATGCCCGCTTCGTAGTCGTTGCGGCGCACATATTCCGCATAGGCCGCGTCAAGCACGAGAAGCACGTGCCCCGGTAGCCCCGCATGCAGGCGCCGGACTTCCTCGACAGGCAGGTAGGTGCCGGTGGGATTGTTGGGATTGGCGAGGAAGACGATCCTCGTGCGCTCGGTCACCGCCGCGAGGATCGCGTCGACGTCGGCGCGCTCGTCCTTCTCCTTCACCACCACAGGCGTGGCGCCGGCCGCCAGGATCTGGATCCGGTAGACGAGAAAGCCGTGCTCGGTGAAGATCCCTTCGTCGCCCGGCTTCAGATAGGTCTGGGCGAGGAGACCCAGAAGCTCGTCTGAGCCGTTGGCGCACAGGATGTTGCCCGAGTTGAGGCCGTGCACCTCTGCAATGGCCTCACGCAGCCCGGCGGCGGCCCCGTCGGGGTAGGCTTCCAGATGGCCGCTTGCCGCCTGGACCGCCTCGAGAGCGGCCGGCGAGGGACCGAGCGGTGTCTCGTTGGAGGAGAGTTTCCATACCTTGGCCGCGCCGGGCGCGCTTTCGCGGCCGGGAACATAGGCGGCGATGTCCATGATGCCGGGCTTGGGCTGCGGACGGTTGGACGAATGCATCGGAATGGGTCCCATAGAGTCGAGGCCGCCTGCTTTAGCTCATGTCTTCCATTGACGCAAAGGGCCCCCCGTCTTAAAAGAACGTCTGCTCGTGGTGATTTGGCCGGTCGGCTTGCAGCCACGTAAAACAAGTCGCTAAAAGGCCGAGCGATGTAAAATCCGCTGAGACCGGCCGCGATTTCGCTGCCGGTCTTTTTTGTTTTTGGAGCCTGCGCCAATGCCGATCAAAATCCCCGACCAGCTTCCCGCCCGCGACGTGCTTGCGCGCGAGGGCGTGGCCGTCATGGACGAGCAGACGGCGTTGCGCCAGGACATCCGCCCCTTGCAGATCGGGCTCTTGAACCTGATGCCCAACAAGATCCGCACCGAAGCGCAGTTCGCCCGCCTGATCGGGGCCAGCCCCCTTCAGGTGGAGCTGACGCTGGTGCGCATCGGCAATCACAGAGCCAAAAACACGCCCGAGGACCACCTCATCACCTTCTACCAGACCTGGGAGGAAGTGGCGGCGCGCAAGTTCGACGGTTTCATCGTCACCGGTGCGCCGGTCGAACTTCTGCCCTTCGAGGACGTCACCTATTGGGAGGAGTTGACGCGCATCTTCGATTGGACAACCACCAACGTGCATTCTTCCTTCTTCATCTGCTGGGGGGCGATGGCAGCTGCCTGGCATTTCCACCGCATTCCGAAACACACCCTTGAGAAGAAGGCGTTCGGTGTCTTTCGTCACCGCAACCACGCGCCGGCCTCGCCCTACCTCGCCGGCTTCTCCGACGATTTCGCCATCCCCGTCTCCCGCTGGACCGAAGTCCGTACCGCCGACATTCCGCCCGATTCGGGCCTGGAGGTGCTGATGGAATCGGACAGGACCGGGCCCTGCCTGGTCACGGAAGCGATCGGCAACCGCCTCTATATGTTCAACCACATCGAATACGACTCCACCTCGCTCAAGGAGGAGTACGACAGGGATATCGCCGCCGGCGTACCGATGCAGGTGCCGCATGACTATTATCCTGACGACGATCCAAGCCGCAGGCCGCTCAACCGCTGGCGCTCGCACGCCCACTTGCTCTTCGGCAACTGGATCAACCAAGTCTATCAGACCACCGCCTACGATCTGGAGAAGATCGGCCGTTCCTGATGGCGATCTAGCAGGAGGCTGTGCCGACCGGTCCTGCTACCCGCCGAGCAGGGTCCGTGCCTCCTCGGCGAGCCTGCGCGTCAGATCCTGAGCGGGCATCGCCGCCCCCAAGGCCGCCGCCTGACCTGCCCACAGGGGCGAAAAGTCTCCGGAGCCGGTGCCTTCCGCCGCCTTGCGCAGCGGCATGACGGCGGCGGTGGCGAGGGGAAAGGCGGGAGCGTCGGGGCTCATCGGCCCGACTTCGCGGACGACGCGGTTAATGAGCCC